>JAITKU010000184.1 GCA_031278255.1 Eubacteriales Family XIII. Incertae Sedis bacterium
ACGGCGATCCGTCCGACGCAAGGATTTTTGAGGATTGTAATACAGTGGTTATATCGTTCAAGCTTTCGCAGGCCGTCACATCCCCCGCGGGGTCAAACGCATACTTCCCCCGCAGGAAAAACAGCCTGCCGACCCCGGCTCCGCGCCCGGCTTCGATGTCGGAATTTTTGTCGCCGATCAGGACGGATTGCGACAGGTCTATGTCAAAGGCGTCGCGGGCCTTGAGGATCATGCCGGGATTCGGTTTGCGGTCGAAGGAATCCCTTTTGTACGCGCCCGTGCCGTGCTCCGGGTGGCAGGGGCAGGCATACACGGCGGCGATCTCGACGCCTCGCTCCGAGAAGCGCGCAAGCATCCAATCGGTCAGCTTCCGGAAGTCCTCCTCCGTGTAGTAACCTCTGGCGATGCCGGCTTGATTGGTCACGACGACGAGCAGGTATCCCGCCTCCCGCGCCGCGCGACAGAACGCAAAGATACCGTCCGAAAACCGAAAATCCTCCGGCTTGTGTACGTAACCCGTGTCCGCGTTGATTACGCCGTCCCGGTCGAGAAACACCGCCTTGTTCACAACCGCACCCATCTCGGCAGCAGGCTTTGCGCGGCGGCGTAGTCCTCCGGGATGCCGATGTCGATGAAATCGCCGTCCGCGGGCAGTCCGCAGAGCTTCAGATTGCCCGTGTTTTGCGCCAAGAAGTCCTCGAATGAGAATTTCTCGGGCGGATCGAAGCCGGCAAACACATCGCGCTTCACGCGGTACACGCCGCCGTTGATGTAACCGCGGGCGGTGCGCGCCTTTTCGCGGAAGGCCGTTATCCGTCCGTCTTTCAGATCGACGGCGCCGTAACGCGCAAAATTCGACATCTCCTTGAGCGCGACGGAGATGTCGGCGTTTTGCAGCGCGTGCAGGCGCGCGAGCGCTTCCAAATCCGCGCCGAGATAGCTGTCCCCGTTCAAAACGAACACGCTGCTTTCCGCGCATTCCGACAGGGCTCGCCTTATCGCTCCGCCCGTCCCCAAGGGCGTGTCCTCCGGCGCGTACAGGATCGGGATCCCGTTGAAAGCATCGCCGAAGGATCGGATGATCGCTTCGCTTCCGTATCCCACCGACAGCACGAAGCACGTGATTTTGCATCGTTCCAGATATTTGAGCAGGTAGCTCAAAAATGGCGCGCCGGCTATCGGGGCCAGAGGCTTGGGCAGATCGGGCACCGCCGATTGCAGGCGCGTCCCCCGGCCGCCCGCGAGGATAATCGCTTCCATCATTTGTTCCCCGCGCCGAAGAAACGCTCTTCCAGCATAAGGCAAAGGCTGTGATACACAGGGAGATGCAGCTCCTGTATCTTGTGGGTTTCCGTTTCGGGCACGCAGACGCAGCGGTCGCAGACCGCTTTCATCCCGCCGCCGCTTCCTCCGGTCAGACCGATTGTGATCGCCTTGCGTCCCTTTGCCGCAGCGAGCGCGTGCAGGACGTTCTTCGAGTTGCCGGAGGTGCTTATGCCCAGAACGCAGTCGCCCGCGCGGGCGTAGGCGTAGACCTGCTGTGCGAAGACGTATTCCGCGTTGACGTCGTTCGCGAAGGCCGTCGCGAGCGCGACGTTCTCCGCCAGCGCGTGTGCGGGGAGCGCGCCCTGCAAGTTGCCGAGCAGTTCAGCGTCGTCGACGCGTTTGCGGAAATCCTCGTCGAGTTCGCGCCGCAGCACGAACGACTTCGCAAGCTCGCCCACGATATGCAAGGCGTCCGCCGCGCTGCCGCCGTTGCCGCAGACGTACAAGCCGCCGCCGTTTGAGAAGCACTTTACCAGCAATGCGTATGCGGCCCGGATATCCTCGCGGCAAACCGCAAGCGCCGGGTAGCGCATTATGAGCTCGTCCATCCTATCCATTCGTCCGCTCCTATCGCGTAAGCTGAACGCCCTCGCGCTTCACGCGGGCACGCCAGTAATCGAGCAGATCCCGCATGGTTTGCGCATAGGGTATCTCGGATTTCCATCCCGTGTGCGCGGTGAACTTCGCCGTGTTCGGAACCTGCAGATCCGCGTCAATCGGGCGCAGGCGCGCCGGATCGATTTCCGTTTCGATATCCCTTCTCGCGGAGAGGGACAGCAGGGTGCGCAGCGTGTCGCCCACCTTGCAGGTATGGGTCCCGCCGATGTTGTAGTATTCGCCCGCGACGGGATTCACGGTCACGAGCATGTGATAGGCCCGCACCGCGTCGCGGACGTCCGCATAGGTGCGAAGCGAATCCAAATTGCCCACCTTGACGACGGGCGGTATCAAATCCGCCTCGATCATCGCGATCTGCTTCGCAAAGGTGGATTCGTGAAACACGTCGCCGCGCCGCGGTCCCGTATGCGTGAACATGCGGGTCGTCATGACCGTCATGCCGTAGGCCTCGGCGTAATAGCGTCCCAGGAGGTCGGTTCCGACCTTTGAAATCGCGTAAGGCGAAGCGGGATGGAACCCGCATTCCTCGTCGATGGGCAGCTTGTCCGAGGGGACCCGCCCGAACACCTCCGAAGAAGCGCAGACGTGAATAACGGGGTTTTGTTTCAGGATCCGGATGCTCTCGAGCAGGCGCGCGGTCCCCAAGACGTTCGTGTTCAAGGTGTCGATTGGGACGTTGAAGCTGGTCTGCGGATAGCTCTGCGCCGCCAGATGGAACAGGAAGTCGGGCTTGACCTCCTCCAGCGCGGTAAGCAGCGACGTCTGATCGTTCAGATCGCCGTAGCGCACAAAGACCCTGTCGCCCTTGTTGATCCTGTCGGACAGATGCGCGATGTTGTCAAAGGCGCTGCGCCACCGCTGTACGCCGTAAATCTCCCAGTCCGTATGCGCGAGCAGGTGGTCCGCGAGGTGAGAGCCGACCATGCCCGTCATCCCCGTGATCAATGCTTTCATTGAAATCCCTCCGTTTTGTCGTCGTATTCTTCCGGCACGTAGTGGATGATCCGGCTGCCGTCGCTCTCAAAGGAGAAGGGCACATGCACCAGATTCCCCAGCGCGGCGCGGATCCCGCCTTGAAGCTCCGGCGCCGCGAACAGAACCATGAATCCGCCGCCGCCCGCCCCCATCAGCTTTCCGCCAAGGGCACCGTTTTTCTTGGCGGTGTCGTACACCGCATCGATGAAATCCGTGGATATGTCCTTCGTCAATCCGCGTTTCAACCGCCACGTG
>JAITKU010000220.1 GCA_031278255.1 Eubacteriales Family XIII. Incertae Sedis bacterium
ATGAGGACGGCAAATTCAAACGGATCCGCATTGCCCAGTTCGACACGATCGATCCGGCCAAGGCGACAATTTTTAAATAGGATTCCGAAGATGAGGTGAATGAAAATGACAAGGGAAACATTTGAAACCTACATTGCGCATTTTAACAATAAGCGTTACGATGAAATTTCTCGCTATCTTACCGACGATATACGCGTGCAATACGTCACACCCTTTTCGATCGGCGCCCGGCCGGGCATCGTAAGGAACGGCAAAGCCGAACTCCGCAAAGCGTATGAACACCTGCACGCCACTGTTCGTACGGCGCTGAAACTCAAGCATTTCATCTGCGACGGAAAAAACCTCTACGCGGAGCTTTGGACGGAGTATCACGCCTTGGAGGACACACCCGATTTTTCGGCCGGACCCTTGCAAAAAGGCGATGTTTTTGTTGCAACGAACTTCCTGCTCCATTGGCTCAACAAAGACGGTGCGTTTTACGATATACGCGTCGGGCATCACTCCGTTCATGATCCGTCGGAAGCGTTCCTATAGTGAATCGGGGATATGTGAATGGAGCGACAGAGGATCGACCTAAGAGCCGACAGGATCGCCAAGGAAAGGATCGATCCGGTCCGGGCGGACACCCGCGGGGGCGCCTAGGGCATCTCAAGCGCGCGAAACGTCTTTTCAAACGCCTCGACCAGCAGTTCCGTCTCCGCGTCGTCGTTTTCGGCCTTGCGGTACAAAAACCACAGGGATTCCCGGACGCCGATGCTGTATTGCACGAGTTGGCGCCCCCGCGCGATGCGCCCGAGGTTGGAATCTATGACAAAGCCGTGGCCGAGTTCCGCGTAGGTGAGCGCGGAATCCCTGTCGTACGCCAAGACGATATCCTCGGGCGACAGGCCCCAGCGTTTGATATCGTGTTGCGCCCGCACCTTGTACGCGAGCAGTTCCTCGTTCTCCAAAAGGTCCGTAATGTAGGGCAGGCTCGCAAAGCTTTCAAAGCCGGCGTCCGCGTCCGCGGTCAGGGGATTTCTGTTTGAGATCAACAGGTACAGCGGCGTCGAGATGAGTTCCCGCTTGCGCGCCGCAAAGGTCTCGGGCAGGAAGCGGTCGAGCATCACCGCCGCGTCGAGCAGTCTGTTTTCAAATTGCTCAAATATAACGGAGGGCGGCGCGCATACGGTTTCCACGCGAATGCCCGGCGCGGTTTTCTCGGCATCGGCTATGGCGTCGAGTACGGGGACCATATCCATAAAGGTCTGTATGCCCAGCCTAAGCGTTCTGTTGTGCTTCTCGTCGAGCTTCTCCCTGATCTGCGCAAGCCCTTCGTCGTACCGCCTGTTTAAATCGCTGTAAAGATCGTAATACATGCGCCCCGCGGAGGTCAATTCCACCGATCGCGTCGTTCGTATGAACAGCTTCGCGTTCAGTTCCTCCTCAAGGAGCGCCACGCACCGGCTGACGGCCTGCTGCGACATGTAGAGCCGGCCCGCGGCTTTCGTGAAGCTGCGCGTTTCCGCCAAGGTCAGAAAGGATTTGATCTTGTTGTCCTGAAACAATGCGCGAAACCTCCGTTTCAAATTTGGCTCCGTTCAATTACGATTATAGCAACAGAAACCGAAATTTTCAATTATTTTCTGCGCATCGCTTCCGGATATTTGAACGAGCTTTGAACGACGCCGCCCAAGCCCCCGGCGGCTGTGTTCCGCGGGGCGGCGGGCGGAGCCAAATTTGAAATCAGCTTGTAAATTCGACGGTTTTACAAGGAATTTTGATTAATAAATTCGCCGCAAGGAATGGGCAAACTTGCGGCAATGTTCTATAATGAAAGAAAAAATATCGCTTCTTTCGGCGGATGTTTCGGGAGGTATACGGCATGGGGGAAAATATCAAAGGACGCCTTTACGACATTCAGGGCTTTTCCGTCCATGACGGGCCGGGCATTCGCACAACCGTCTACCTGAAAGGCTGCCCCCTGCGCTGCCTCTGGTGTCACAGCCCCGAATCCGTTTTCTTCGACTACGAACTTTCCTGCTTCGATATGCGTTGCGTCGGCACCAAGGACTGCGGCCTGTGCATACCGTCCTGTCCCTCCGGCGCCCTGTCGCCGGGTGAACCCGAAGCCGCGCCCGTCGTCGGCGAGGGCCGGGACGGAAGTCCGCCCACCCTCACGCGCATCCGCATCGACAGAAAAAAATGCAGTTCCTGCCTCGCCTGTACCGCGGTGTGCCCGACAAAAACGCTCGCGCCGTCCGGTTACGAGCATACGGTGGAGGAGGTTGTCGAACGCGTCAGCCGCGACAGGCCTTTCTTCGCCGAGGACGGCGGCGCGACCATCTCCGGCGGCGAGCCCATGGAGCAGTTCGACTTCACGCGCGCCTTGGCGCGGCGCTTCAAGGAATCCGGCATAAGCGTCTGCCTCGATACGACGGGCTACGCGCCCGGCGCGCATTATAACGATATCCTGCCCTGGATCGATCTCTTCCTCTACGACCTGAAGCACATGGACAGCGACAGGCATAAGCGGCTCACGGGCGTTCCAAACGAGCCCATCCACGAAAACGCCGTGCGCATCGCCAAGAACGGCGGAAAGTTCCAAATTCGCGTTCCCGTTATCCCGAAACTGAACGACAGCCCCGAAAATCTGAAAGCGGTCGCGGAGTTCTGCCTGAGGCTGGGAGAGTCCGTCGTGGACCTGCAGCTTCTGCCCTACCACAAGTTGGGCGCCACCAAGTACACGCGTATCGGCAAGACCTATCCCCTGCGCAATATCGAGCCGCCGCCCGACGAGGTGATGCAGGAACATCTGCACTTCATGCTGTCGCGCGGTCTGCCCGCGCACATACACTGATCGAATCCGTCGGCCGCGCCTTGCGGACCGCGCGCGCGGAAACAGAATAGGAGGAATCACATGTACACATTCAAGCCGGCGACAGAGCGCGTGAAAGCGTTGCGCGAAGCCGTCCGCGACAGAGTCCTGCGCTATGACGCGCAGCGGG
>JAITKU010000050.1 GCA_031278255.1 Eubacteriales Family XIII. Incertae Sedis bacterium
TCCAAATTTCTCTAATACCAATGCGCATCCGCGCCCGTGTACCTTCCCGACGATCACATCTATCAATATAGTACAACAACAAAGCAAAAACCGCAAGAGCAAACGCGAAAAAGCCGCAGAGCCTCAGTCAAGCGTTGTTACTGCTCAGATACTTCAATCAAAACTACTCAAACGCCGCGATAGTTTTACCCGTTCAGGGTACAAGTACCCTTCCGGGCACTCGTACCCGGAGCGTAAGCGAACGGGTAAAAATTGCGCGGGGTTTGAATAGTAACAATGTTTGTATTGTTTGTGGCAACCGAAGGTGGCAATCATGGAAACAAGAACAAAGGAGCGGATTTCATACACCATGCAGCGCGTTCGCAACAAGGATTCGCGGATCGAGCTGTTGCTGCGGAAGGAGTTGTGGCGGCGCGGGCTGCGGTACCGGAAGAACGTGAAGGGGATTGAGGGGAAGCCGGACATCGCCTTTCTCGGCAAGAAGGTGGCCGTGTTCTGCGACAGCGAATTCTGGCACGGCCATGACTGGGAGGAACGAAAGAAGGATTTCAAATCGAACCAAGACTTTTGGATCCCCAAGATCGAGCGGAACATCCTGCGGGATGTCACGGTGAACGCCGTGCTGGAGTACGACGGCTGGACCGTGCTGCGCTTTTGGGGTAGGCAGATAGAAAAGGACGTGAGCGGATGCGCGGACATCGTGGAGGCGGCGCTGCGGGACGCGGGGGCGAGGCCGCGCCCCTGACCGGCCCAAGCGGTCTTGAGTATACCCGCCGGAGATCCGCCCTGCCGTCGTAAGCCTTCGGGGTCTGAGCGGTAACCGCACTACCTCCTGAGCGGGGAAATATCTTTTTGTCAGCGGTTCCGCAGCGCGTTTTCCGAACCCGGATGCGCGTGGCCGCGGACGATCCGCGACAGTTCCACGCGGAGGTACGCCGGTCCGCTCACGCGGGCCTCTCCGCTTGGGACGGACTGCGTGAGCGCGGCGTGAATGCGTT
Organism: Eubacteriales Family XIII. Incertae Sedis bacterium; assembly: GCA_031278255.1. GTDB lineage: Bacteria > Bacillota > Clostridia > Peptostreptococcales > Anaerovoracaceae > JAITLA01. Next base: position 999 of record JAITKU010000050.1, read on the forward strand.
CGATCAACAGGCCCTTGTCTTTCAGAAGCGCGTCCATCCTGTCGCGCATATCGGCGAGTTCTCCGTTCTTGGCCGCTTCCGCGAGCCACAGCGCGCGCCGCGCGAGCCCGATTGCGCCTATGCCCGCGAATTCGTCCTTGAGCGCGTGCAGCAGGATGATGCACAGCGCGGCGTTTCCCCTCCGCGCGGCCTGTCTGAGCCTTTCCTCTTTTTCCTCCGTGTCGCGGCAGAAATTCGAAAGAATGTCCTTGTACACGCACAGCTTGCCGCCGGAATTCAGCAGTCCGATATCGGTGTCCAGCCCGCCGATCATGAGGAGCCTCACGCGCGTGGGCGTAAGCGCTTCATCCCTGTGCGGCGAGCCGTTTTGTTTCTCTGTTTTGCGCATTGTCATTCGACGCCCCGCGCGTCATGATGCATCCTCACGTCCGCCGCGTCACACGCCCTTCCCGCAACCGGCGGCAACAAAACCGCAACGATCCTGTTTTACTTATACCGGATCCCTCCGTCGCAAACATCACCCCGCCCGCCGGTTTTCGACCCGGCCGTCACGCGGGAATATGCGGATTTTTACCTGTAATTGCGAAGAAAACCCCCGCCGCAACGGCGAGGGCTTTCCCCGAAGAGATGTGTAATAAAGGCGGGGTGTGATGAATGCTTGTTTGGGGTGAATCTATTCCTCGAACAGGGCCGTGGAGAGATAGCGCTCGCCCGTGTCCGGCAGGATGATCACGATGTTCTTCCCTGCGTATTCGGGGCGTTTTGCGATCTCGGTGGCGGCCCAAGCCGCCGCGCCGGAGGAAATGCCTATGAGTAGGCCCTCCGCCTTCGCGATCTCCCGGCCCGTCAGGAAGGCGTCCTCATTCTTGACCTTGATGATCTCGTCGTATATGCCCGTGTCCAGCGTGTCCGGCACGAAGCCCGCGCCTATGCCCTGAATCTTGTGCGGTCCGGCGGTCCCCTCCGACAGCACGGGGGAATCGAAGGGCTCCACGGCGATGATCTTGATGTTCGGATTCTTGGATTTCAGGTATTCGCCGGCGCCCGTGATGGTCCCGCCCGTTCCGATGCCGGAGATGAACACGTCCACCTTGCCGCCTGCGTCCTCCCAGATCTCGGGACCCGTGGTTTCCTTGTGGATCCTCGGATTGGCGGGGTTCACGAACTGGCCCGGTATGAAGGAGCCCGGCGTTTCGGCCGCAAGCTCGTCGGCCTTCGCGATGGCGCCCTTCATGCCCTTGGCGCCCTCCGTCAGCACGAGCTCGGCGCCGTAGGCCTTGAGCAGCTTGCGCCGTTCTATGCTCATCGTTTCGGGCATCGTCAGTATGATGCGGTATCCGCGGGCGGCGGCCACCGACGCGAGGCCGATGCCCGTGTTGCCGCTCGTGGGCTCGATGATGACCGAACCGGGCTTCAGCTTCCCGCTCTGCTCCGCCTCGTCGATCATGGCCTTCGCGATGCGGTCCTTCACGCTCCCGGCCGGATTGTAGTATTCGAGCTTTCCGATCAGATTCGCCGACAGGCCCTTGCTCTTCGCGTAAGCGTTCAACCGGAGCAGCGGCGTCTTTCCGATAAGCTCCGTAAGGCTCTGTGCTATTGCCATCTTAAAACCTCCTTCATAAGCGTCTGAATAATATTAACATATATGTTTACTAAGATTATCTTCATTTTACCGGCCGTTCGCGGCTTTGTCAATAGGAAAATAAAAAAATTATCATATTATTTTTATATGTAATCCCGGTTGACTTTTCGCGGCAATTGCGGTATTTTAATAGATGATACGATGCCGCGCGTCGGCGGACCCCTTGTCGGCGCCGCGCTTCGACCGGTTTTCCCGCATGCGGAAAGGAGAGGACCAGCCACAATGAGAATATCGGTAAAGGGCCGTTACGCGCTCGCCGCCGTTACGGTGATCGCGCGGAGAGCGCAGAGCCAAGAAAACGTAACCGTCAGCAGCATCTCGGACGAGCTCGG
>JAITKU010000100.1 GCA_031278255.1 Eubacteriales Family XIII. Incertae Sedis bacterium
TTTTGCCACATCCTCTACATACTGCGCCTTGAGCAGCGTATCCTCGATCGAAGCGCCCACCACCAACACGCCATGGCTCTTCAAAAGGCAAACGTCCGCATTGCGCAGCGCTTCTGCGACGCTTTCCGCGAGATATTTCGTCCCGGGTCTGCCGTACGGCGCGACGGCGGTGTGAACACCGTAGAAAAACGCCTCGAATACGACGGGCTTTATGGGCTCGCCCCTGACGGCGAAAACCGTTGCGTACTCGGAATGGGTATGTACGACGGAGGAAATATCGGCGCGCGTTTCATAGGCCCTGATATGCAGCGCGTATTCCGTGGAGACCCCGGCCCTCTTGCCCGCCTCCGCCACCTCGCCGCGCAGGGACAGGACCGGAATGTCCTCGACGCGCAGCGTACTGCGATCCAGCCCGGAGGGGGATATGACCATCAGGCCAAGGTCGCGGTCGATCATGCTGAAATTGCCGGATTTTTGTCTGCATAGGCCGCTTTGCTCCGCGGCGACTGCCGTATGGATGATCTTCCGTTTCAATTCTTCCAGCATATGTTTTCCCTTTCCCGGGCCGCAACGCGCATACGGGCGGCCTACGCACAACATAAAATACCGCGCTTTGTTTCGCTTCCGACTTTGGCACTGTTTTGCTTCTGACTTTGGCGCTGTTTTGCTTCCGACTTTGGCGCCGTTTCGCTTCCGACTTTGGCGAAACGCGCGGCCCGCGCGCCGTACCCGTACCGCTCAGCGCGCCTCCGGAAACAGCAAAACAATGCGCGTCCCCTGTTTTCCGTCGCTCTGCACGCGAATCTTCGCTTCGTGGAGCAAGGCCCCGTGCTTCACGATGGAGAGGCCGAGACCCGTGCCGCCCACCGCCTTGTTGCGGCTCTTTTCCGTGCGGTAGAAGCGTTCAAACACGCGCTCCTGTTCCTCGCGCGGAATGCCGATCCCCGTGTCCGCGACGGTCAGCGCGACGCCCTCCGGCGTCCTTTTGACCGAAACGTCTATCCTGCCGCCGTCGAGATTATACTTGACCGCATTGTCCAAGAGATTGGACAGCATCTCGTCCAGCACGCGGCGAATGCCCGAGATTTCCGCGCTCTCTCCGTCGAAAACGACGCTTATGCCCCTCTTGGTCGCCGCTTCCTCGGCTCGGCGCGCGGCCTCCGCCGCCGAATCGCACAGATCGATCGCCTCCTTGGGCAGTTCCCGCCCGCCCTCGTCCAGATTGGACAGCATGAGGATGTCGTCGATCAGTTCGATCATGCGCTGCGCCTCCGCGTAGATGATCCGCGCGAAGCGCGGCGCGTCCTCTCCCCCGGCGAGGCCGTTTGACAGGATTTCCGCGTAGCCGGATATGGCGGTCAGCGGCGTCTTGAGTTCGTGGGAAACGTTCGCGGAAAACTCGCGCCGCAGTTTTTCGCGGTCCTCGCGCTCCGTCACGTCGAGCAGCATGAGTACGGCGCCCTGTACTGTTCCGGCGTCCGCGATGGGATTCGCGATCAACTGCAGATGCCGCCCCTCCGAGAAGAGCATCGTTTCCGACGGCTCGCCGCCGAGCGCCTCCTCCACCGCGCGGCGGAAAGGCTCGTCCCGCCGCAGCTTCAACACGCTCTCGGCGCCCGTTTCGGCGCCCGTGAAATGCGCGTGCAGCAGGGTGAGGGCGCTGCGGTTGCAGGATATAACGCGCGCCTCGCCGTCCAGCACGATCAGGCCCTCCCGCATACTCTCCGAGACGGCGGAGAACTCCAACTGCTTCTTGCGCATTTCTTCAAGTTGTTCGGCGATTCGGTCATTCTGCCGTTTGATACCCGCGAGCAGGGGACTCAGTTCCATATACGCGGCGTCGTCCTCCGGCAGATCGAGGGTCAGCCGGCCCAGAGGCTCCACGATCCTTTGCGCGGCGCGGGAACTCATCCACGCGGCCGCGCAGAAAACCGCCGCGATGATGGCCAAGGTGATCAGGATCATCCAACCGAGGGATCCGAACACGCTGTCCGTCGTGCAGGCTATACGCAGGATCGAGCCGTCGTTCAGCCGCACCGCCTGATAATAGGTCTGCTTTCGCATCGTTTCGGAGAAGCGCGTACTCGCGCCCGTTCCCTCCGCGAGCGCGGCCTGTACCTCCGGCCGGTCCGCGTGATTCTCCATCTCGGCGGCCTTGCCCGTGCTGTCGTAGAGGACGGAGCCGTCCGTCGCGATCAGGCTGACGCGCGGGTCGGAGGCGCCGTGTCGCAGGGTTTTCAGGTAGGCGGGGCCGGACAGTTCGACCGCCGCGCGCAGATAGCCGAGTTCCACGACGGCCTCACGCTTGATACGTTCGGAAAAACTCCAGTAGGCCGCGAAATGTATCAGGATGGCCGTGATGATAATGGAAAATCCCGTTAACGCACAGGCCAAAATGAGAATGGAACGCTTCATTTCAATTCCCCTATCTTATAGCCGAGGCCGCGCACCGTCTGAATCAGATTGCCGCAAGCGCCGAGTTTTCCCCGCAGCGTGAGGATATGCGTGTCCACCGTTCTCGTTTCCCCCTCGAAATCGTATTCCCATACCGCGGAAAGAATGCGGTCCCGCGTCAGGACGAGACCTGCGTTTTTCAGCAGAAAGGCCAGCAGGTCAAACTCCTTGCGCGTCAGGGCGACCTCCGCGCCGTTCACCGTGACGATATGGCGCGGCACGCTCACGAAAAGCCCGCCCGTCTTGTATTCCTCCGTGCCGGCGACAGGCCCCGCGCGCCGCAAAAGACTCTTGACCCGCGCCACGAGTTCCATCATCCCAAAGGGCTTGGGCAGGTAATCGTCCGCGCCCGAATCCAGCCCCAGGACCTTGTCGTACTCCGTTCCCTTTGCCGTCAACATCATGACGGGAAGCCGCGCGGTCGAACCGGAGGCGCGCAATTGCTTGAGTATCGCGAGGCCGTCCTCGCCGGGCAGCATGATATCGAGCAGAACAAGGTCCGGCATCTGTTCCCGCAGGGCCTGCCGGAAGCCGGCCCCGTCCGCGAAGCCCCGCGCCTCCAGCCCCGTGCTTTGCAGGGTATACACCACGAGTTCGCGGATATTCGCTTCGTCCTCCACCAGATAGATCAAAACTCAGCCCTCCTGTTCCCCGTAATGGAGTATTCCACCCATTCGGCGATGTTCGTGGCGTGATCGCCGATACGTTCGAGGTATTTCGCGATCATCAGCAGATCGAGGCAGGCGCCGCCGTTCTCGCCGTCCTTCGCGATCAGGGCGATCAGTTCTTTCTTGATCTCGTCGAACAGATCATCCACCACATCGTCATAGGCGATCACGCTGTACGCTTTCTCCAAATCGTCGCCGACAAAGGAATCCACGCTGTCCGACAACATCTTGACGGCGGCGCGCGCCATATCGCCGATACGGATGTCGCTCTTCACGGGGCTGCCGACCATAAAGGCCGAAAGCTCCGCGATGTCCGCCGCCTGGTCGCCGATACGCTCCATATCGGTGATCATCCGCTGCGCCGCCGTGATCTGCCGCAGGTCCCCGGCCACGGGCTGTTCGCGGAGCAGGAGGCGCAGGCAAAAGGCTTCTATTTCCCGCTCCATCAGATTGATTTCTTTCTCCGTCTGCGCCACCTCTTTCGCGAGGGATATGTCCTCGTCCAAAAGACCCTTTACGGCCTTTGCGATGGCCTCCTCGCAGAAAGCGCCCATGCGGATAAGCGAAACGTGCAGGGCTTCGAGTTGTTTTCTGTAACTGTCCCGCATCAGCCGAACCTCCCCGTAATATAGTCCTCCGTGCGCCGATCCCGCGGCATGGAGAATATCTTTTCCGTAGCGCCGTATTCGATAAGCTCGCCGAGCAGGAAAAAGGCCGTCGTGTCGGAAATGCGAGCGGCTTGCTGCATGTTGTGCGTTACGATAACAATAGTATATTCCTTTTTCAGCGCGCGGACAAGGTCCTCTATTTTCGAGGTGGATATGGGATCGAGCGCGGAGGTCGGCTCGTCCATGAGCAGGACCTCCGGTTCCACCGCCAGCGCCCGCGCGATGCACAGTCTCTGCTGCTGCCCGCCCGAAAGGGAGAGGGCGCTCTTCTTCAGCCTGTCCTTGACCTCGTCCCATATGGCGGCGTCCCGCAGGGACTTTTCCACGATCAGATTCAGCGCGACGCCGGAACGGACGCCGTGCGTGCGCGGCCCGAACGCAACATTGTCATAGATGCTCATCGGGAAAGGATTGGGCTTTTGAAACACCATGCCCACGCGTTTGCGCAGCAGGTTCACGTCCATCGCGCCGTAGATGTCCTCGCCGTCCACAAGCACCTTTCCCGTGACGCGGCAGCCCTCCACAATATCGTTCATGCGGTTCAGCGTTTTGAGCAGGGTGGATTTGCCGCAGCCGGACGGCCCGATCAGCGCGCTGATCTCGCGCGCGGCCACGTTGAAATCGATGTTTCGCAAGGCCTGTACGCCGCTGTAGTACAGGTTCAGATTTTCTATGCCGATCTTATTCATCCCGGGTCCCTCTCGTAAGTTTTTTTGCCATAAGGCTCGACAGCGCGTTAATGCACAGAACGAGGGCGAGCAGCAAAACCGCCGTGGCGTAGGCCTGATTCAGATACAGGGCCTCGCTCGACAGGTTGTAGATGTGAACCGAAAGCGTGCGCGCGGAGGAAAACAGGTCTCCCGAGAACTTGGCCAGCGTTCCCGCCGTGAAGATCAAGGCCGCCGTTTCGCCCACGATCCTGCCTATGGAGAGGATGACACCCGCGAGGATGCCCGGCCCGGCCGCAGGAAGCACGATATGGAAAACGGTACGCAAACGCCCCGCGCCGAGGCCGAAACTGCCCTCGCGGTAGATGTCGGGAACGGACAAAAGCGCCTCCTCCGTCGTTCGCATGATGAGCGGAAGCACCATGACGGCGAGCGTGAACGCGCCCGCGATGAGCGAATAGCCCCAATGCAGCCAAACCACGAAGAGGAGCATACCGAACAGCCCGTACACGATGGAGGGGATACCCGTGAGGGTTTCGGCCGCGATACGCGCCACGCGGACCAGCCTGTTCCCGCGCCGCGCGTATTCCACGAGGTAGACGGCGGCGAAAACGCCCGGCGGAACGGCGAGCAGCAGGGACAGCGCCGTGATGAGTATCGTGTTGACGAGGGCCGGGAAGAGCGAAACGTTCTCGCTCGTATAGACCGGCGCAAACAGGCTCGGCGTGAGGTTCGGAATGCCTTTCACGAGGATGTAGCCGATCAGGAAAATCGTGATAAGGGCGGTCAAGCCCGCCGCCGCGAATACGGCGAATCGGAGGATTCGCAGCAGAAGCCTGTGCCAAATAAGCGGGATTCCGCGCCAAAGCGACGCCGGGGTTTTCATAGCGTTTGCCCTTTCTTTTTGGCCAGCGAAAACAGGAAATTGATCAACAGAATGAATACTAAGAGGACGACGGAGGTGGCGATCAGCGCCTCGCGGTGCAGATCGGCCGCGTAGCCCATCTCGATTACGATGTTGGCCGTCATCGTTCGCAGACCGTGCAGCGGACTGCCCGGAATGACGGGCTGATTCCCGGCGACCATGATGACGGCCATCGTTTCCCCGATCGAACGCCCGACGCCGAGGATCACGGCCGCCATGACGCCCGATTTCGCCGCCGGCAGGACGGCGAAGAATACGGCCCGCTCATGCGTCGCGCCCAGCGCGAGCGCCCCCTCGTAATAGATGCCGGGGACGGCGCGTATGGCCGTCTCCGATACGCTGACGATGGTGGGCAGGATCATGATGCCGAGCAGGAGAGAGGCCGTCAACATGCTCTTTCCGCCGGTTGCGTTGTTGCCGAAGATCGCGCGCACGGCCGGGACCATGACCACGAGCCCGAAGAAGCCGTACACGACGGAGGGAATGCCCGCGAGCAGGGAGATCACGGGACTTGCCACCCTGTGCATGCGCTTGCCGCAGAAACTCGCCATGAATACCGCGGTCAAAAGGCC
>JAITKU010000250.1 GCA_031278255.1 Eubacteriales Family XIII. Incertae Sedis bacterium
TGAATATCTCCCCGCGACCCCTCGCATACCGCAAAATGCGCGATGACGGGATATGTACACAAGGCTCGAAAGAGCCGGAAAGACCTGCGATGCGCGACGATGCAAACCTGGTTCAAGACGATCTGTTTTTGATTCTCAACAGCGTGGACGACGCCGTTTTCATAGACGACGCCGAGGGGCACGCCCTCTGGCTGAACGCGGCTTGCGAGGCGCTGTACAAGATCAAGCGCGATGATATCGTCGGCGCGCACATCTCCGCGCTGGAACGCGACGGCGTGTTTACGCCCTCCGTGGCCCGCATGGTCATAGAGCAGCGGACGCAGGTCAATATCGTACACCAAAACAAGGAGGGGAAGCGCATCCTCTCGACGGGCATACCCGTGTTCAACGAGCGCGGCGGGCTTCGCTTCATCATCACCACCTCCCGCGACATCACCGAACTGATCAACCTCCAAAACGAGCTGGAATCCGTGCAGAACGCGCTGGAGGACCTGCGATCGCAGGATGAACGCAAGAACGGGGACATCGTCGCGAAGAGCGAGGCCATGCGCGGCGTCGTGCAGCTCGCGAGGCGGCTGGCCGAACTCGATTCCACCGTGCTGATCACGGGTGAATCCGGCGTGGGAAAGGGCCTCATCGCGAACCTGATCCACGAGAACAGCAAGCGCCGGAGCTTCCCGTTCATAAAGGTAAACTGCGGCGCGATCCCGGCGAGCCTGATGGAGTCCGAACTGTTCGGCTACGAGCGCGGCGCTTTCACCGGCTCGCGCGCGGAGGGCAAAAAAGGGCTGTTCGAGGCGGCCGAAAACGGCAGTATCTTCCTTGACGAGATATCCGAACTCCCGCTGAACCTGCAGGTGAAGCTGCTTCAGGTCATGCAGGAACGGGAGATCAAACGCGTCGGCGGCGTTGCGAGCATACCCGTAAACGCCCGCGTGATTTCGGCTTCCAATCTCGATCTCTTTGCGCTGGTCCGCGAGGGCGGCTTCCGCGAGGACCTGTACTATCGCCTGAACGTCGTCCCCCTCCACGTACCGCCCCTGCGCGAGCGGCGCGAGGACATTATTCCGCTGATCAACCGCTTCCTGAGCCGAAACAACAAAGCGATGAAGCTGCACAAGGAACTGGACAAGGACGCGACGGTCCTGCTCCTGAAATACGACTGGCCGGGCAATGTGCGGGAACTCCAGAACATCATGGAACGCATCATGATCACGACGCGCGGCGGTGTGATTCGGCCCGAGAATCTGCCCGAGTTCATCAAAAGCCGCGCCGAGACCGAAAGCGCCGCGGAGGGGGCGGCCTTGCCCGAGATACTCGATCGGACCGAAAAAGCGGTCCTCACCGCCGCCCTAAAAACCTGCGGCACGACGCGCGCGCTTGCGCGGCGTCTCGGCGTCAGCCAGCCCACCGTGGTCAGGAAACTGCGCAAACACGGTCTGCGCCCGCCGCAAAAATAACAGCTCGAAAGCGGCGGCGGGAGCGCGCGGAGCGATACAACACTGTATCGCCGATACAATACTGTATCACGGCGAAAAACCCGGATGCCGCGCCGGCGCCCGTCTGCGCGAACCGGCGCCCGCGACTGATTCATTATTGTATCGTACGCCCGCGCGCGTTGGGCAAAAAGGCGCTTTTTCGCTTGGCACGAAACTTGCTGTAATTATCGGTTATAAAGTCCCAAAAAATCAAAGGCCGCACAAGGCCGGCCTGATTTTTGAGATATGTGTTTGCGGCTTCGGGATTTGAGCAGTGATCAAATGCAAATTGTCTGCAGGAAGGAGATTAAAAATGGCACTGAATTATGAGGAATATGTCGCCGATCTCGTTGAGAGAGGCCATGCGGCGCAGCGTATCGCGGAGGATTACGACCAACAGACGGTCGATCGCCTGACCGAGGCCGTGGCCTACGCGCTCACGATCCCCGAAACGGCGTTGAAATTCGGTGAAATGCTCGTTGAGGAGAGCGGCATGGGCATCGCGGCGGACAAGCAGGCCAAGATGTTCAGCAAGGTCAAGGGTTCCTACGCGCAGATGAAAGGCCGCCCGTCCGTCGGACTCATAGAGGTCGATGAGAAGCGCGGCATCGAAAAATACGCCAAGCCCATGGGCGTCGTCGGCGCCATCATCCCCGTGACAAACGGCGAAGCCACCCCCGTCGTCAAATCGCTGATGGCGCTCAAGACGCGGAACGCGATCATCCTCGCGCCGCACCCCAAGGCCAAGAATACGAACAAGGCCGTCACCGAACGCATCCGAAGCGTCCTAAAGAAGTACGGCGCGCCCGAGGACCTCGTGCAGGCGATCGATCCCGAATACGTTTCCGTCGAATGCTCGCAGCAGATCATGCGGCAGGTGGATTTCATCCTCGCGACGGGCGGAACACCGATGGTCCGGCAGGCTTATTCCTCGGGCAATCCGACGATCGGCGTCGGCACGGGCAATGTCGTCTGTATCGTGGACGGCACCACGAACCAGGACGAGGTTGCCGATATGATCATCCGTTCCAAGATCTTCGACCACGCGACCTCCTGCTCGACGGAGAACAATATCATCGTACTCGAAAGCGCCTACGACGATTTCACGCGGGCCATGGAGAAGCAGGGCGCCTACATCGCGAGGGAGAACGCGCCCGAAAAGGAGAAGATCGTAAAGACGCTGTGGCCCGAAACGCCTGCCAACCACAACCTGAACAGGCATGTCGTGGCGCAATCGGCCGCGCGTATCGCCGAGATCGCGGGTATAGACGCCCCGAACGTCAAGGTCATCCTCGTGGAGGAAAACGCCGGATACGGCAACGAATTCCCGCTGACGGGCGAAAAGCTTTCCCCCGTGGCGGCGCTCCGCAGGGCAAAGGACTTCGACGACGCCGTACGGCAGACGCTGAACATCTTGGAATATCAAGGCAAGGGGCACAGCATCGGCATCCACACCGCGCTGAAAGAGAGGGTTACGCTGCTCGGCGAGAAGATACCCGTCTGCAAGGTGTGCGTCAACCTGCCGCAAAGCCTGTCCAATTCCGGCTCGTGGACCTGCGGCTTTCCGATGTCCATGACGCTCGGCTGCGGCACCTGGGGGCACAACAGCATATCGTGGAACGCGACCTATCTCGATCTGCTGAACTTCACCTATGTGGCGCGGCCCATCCCGTCTTGGCAGCCCAAGGATGAGGAGCTGTTCAGCGACGCGGTGCGCGCGGCTTTCGCGGGATAGGCGGACCGGGGTCCATCAAAACCCACACATCAGGAGATTATGCGATAATCAGGAGGGAAACCACAACATGTCCAAAATCAGTGAAATGAGCAAAAAATACAACCTGCATTCTTGGAGCGCGCAGGGCAAATTGAATCCCATGACGGTGACAAAGGCGGAGGGCATATACTTTTGGGACGACGCGGGCAAGAAATACTATGATATGTCCTCGCAGCTCGTAAACTCAAATCTCGGCCACGGCAACAGGGCCATCATCGAGGCGATCAAGGCGCAGGCGGAGAAGATGGCTTTCATGGGTCCGGGCTACGCGGTCGATGTCCGTTCCGAGGCCGCCCGGAAGCTCGTCGAATTCGCGGGTCCGCACTTCGAGGGCGGCAAGGTGTTCTTCACGAACGCCGGCGCGGAGGCCAACGAGAACGCGATCAAATTCGCAAAGGCGTTCACGGGCAGGTGGAAGATATTTTCGATGTATCGGTCCTATCACGGCGCGACCTTCGGCGCTTCCGCGCTGAACGGGGAGCCGCGGCGTTGGATCGCGGAACCCGGCGTGCCGGGCTTCATCCACTTCGACGGTCCCTACGCTTACAGGGCGCCCAAGGCCTGCGCCTTCCATTCGGAAGAAGATGTCGCGGCTTTCTATCTGGAACTCTTGGAGAATCAGATCCGCTACGAGAATCCGGAGGCCGTGGCGGCGATCTTCGTCGAAACGATCGTCGGCTCAAACGGCGTGCTGATCCCGCCGAAAGGCTACCTGAAAGGCGTGCGGGAACTCTGCGACAGGTACGGCATCCTGCTCGTCTGCGACGAGGTTATGGCGGGCTTTTATCGCGCGGGCAGCAAATTCGCCTTTATGCAGTTCGATATAAAACCCGATATCATCACTTTCGCCAAGGGTTCCACCTGCGGTTACATCCCGCTCGGCGGCGTCATTGTCAAGAAAGAGATCGCCGCGTATTTCGACGATCACAAGATGTTCAACGGCTTGACCTACAGCGCGCATCTGATGGGCTGCGCGGCGGCCGTCGCCACGATCGACGAATATGAGCGTCTCGGCATAGAGGAAAACGTAAGGAAGCAGGGCAAGCTGCTCGCGGACAGCCTCGACGCGATCGAGAAGAAGCACAAATCCGTCGGAGAGGTGCGGCACATCGGGCTTTTCGCGATGGTCGAGTTCGTGAAAGACAAGGCGAGCCGCGAACCGCTCGCGCCTTTCAACAGCGATCCCGCGGGCCATATCGCGAAGATCGGCGCCATGCTCAAGGCGGAGGGCTTCGTCACCTACGCCCACGAGAACATGATCATCGTCGCGCCGCCGCTGACCATCACGGAGCAGGAACTCCGCGATGCTTTGGGGATACTGGACAGGGTTCTCGATTCCGTGGACGCGATGATTTAGATCGAAAGTCGCCGGCCGCCGCCTCGTGGGGGCCGGCGATTCGATTTTGATTTTCATTTTTTGGGGTTTGAGGGAGAGCATGGAAACACGACAAAACGATGAAAGCAGGCTCTATACCGAGGCGTACATAAAGCGGGCGCGCGCGGCGCAGGCGATCTTCGAGGACGCGACGCAGGCGGACGCGGACCGCGCCGCGCGCGCCGTCGCAAAGGTCGTATACGACAACGCGGAGGCGCTCGCGGTCCTCGCGGCGGAGGACACCCGCATGGGAAACGTGCCCGACAAGACCGCGAAGAACAAGAGCAAGGCCCGTCTCATCTGGAACAGCCTGAAAGGAAAGAAATCCCGGGGGATACTCGAGCGGGACGCGGAAAGCGGCATCACGACGATCGCGAAGCCGCTCGGAACGGTGGCCGCCATCACCCCCTGCACAAATCCCATCGTAACGCCCATGAGCAACAGCATGTTCGCCTTGAAATGCGCCAACGCCATCATCATCACGCCGCACCACAACGCGACACTGTGCAGCGCGCGGGCGGTGGAACTCTTCCGCGCGGAGCTGCGGAAGCTGGGATTCCCCGAGGATTTGGTGCAGATATTGGACCGGCATTCGCGGGAGAATACGCGGAATCTCATCTCGATGGCGGACGCGGTGATCGCCACGGGCGGCGCCGGCATGGTGTACGCGGCCTACAGTTCGGGCAAACCCGCGTTGGGCGTGGGCGCGGGAAACGTGCAGGCCATCATCGACAGGGGCGCGGATTACGGGGCGGCCGTCCGCCGCATCACGGAGGGACGCGCTTTCGACAACGGCATCATCTGCTCGGGGGAACAGTCGGCCATCTGCCCCGAGGAGGACTTCGACGCGATCCTGCGGGCCTTTGCGGACTGCGGCTGCTATACGATCAAGAACCCCGCGGAGCGGGAAGCCCTGCGCGCCGCTCTGTTTGAGGACGGGAAGATGTCGCGGCACGCCGTCGGACAGAGCGCCGCCGCGGTCGCGCGGCTGGCGGGGATCGAGATCGACGCGCGTACGAAAGCGATCGCGGTGGAGGCGGAGGGCACGGGTCTCGGCGATGTTCTGGCCAAGGAGAAGATGTGCCCCGTTATCGCCCTCTACCGCTACCGGGACTTCGCGGAGGCGGTCGCCATCGCGAAAGAAAATCTGGAGGCCGAGGGCAAGGGTCACAGCGTCGCCATCCATTCGGACAACAGGGAACACATCGAATACGCGGGCAAGGCGCTTCCCGTATCCCGCTTCCTGATCAATCAGGTTTGCGCGAGCAGCGCCGGAGGCAGCTTCCAAAACGGCCTCGCGCCGACCAACACGATGGGCTGCGGTTCGTGGGGAAACAACAGCCTCTCCGAGAACCTGAGCTACCGGCATCTCATGAACGTATCGCGCATCGCCTACCATATGCCGGACAATCCCGTTCCGTCCGACGAAGAACTCTGGGCGGAGATCTGACGGCGGCGGACGGCTGTGTTTTTCGGCGGTTTTTCGGCGAGGGTTAAACGCGGAGCCGTTACCGCACGGCCTCCGCATGAAAATACCGGTAAATTACACAAAAAGAAACTATTGTAAATACCAATGATATTTTAATAATTATTTGAATTTACCTCTTGCAATCGCCGACGAAATCGTGTAAGGTAAAGGTACGGTAAAACATTGTGAGATTCGTGTTGCGGGAGGAAAA
>JAITKU010000253.1 GCA_031278255.1 Eubacteriales Family XIII. Incertae Sedis bacterium
ACGCAGCCCGTGGCCGTGACGAAGATATCGCCGAGAGGCGCCGCCTCGTTCATGGGCATTACGGAAAAGCCGTCCATCCGCGCTTCGATGGCCTTGACGGGATTGATCTCCGTCACGATGACCGAGGCGCCGAGGGCGGCGGCGCGCATGGCGATACCGCGCGAACACCATCCGTAGCCCGCCACGACCACGGTCTTGGAGGCCACGATCAGGTTCGTGTTGTGCATAATGCTGTCCCAGACGGACTGCCCCGTCCCGTACCGGTTATCGAACAGATGCTTGCAGTCGGCGTCGTTGACGGCCACCATCGGGAATTTCAGCACGCCCTCCCGCTCCATGGCTTTGAGCCTTATGATACCCGTCGTCGTTTCCTCGCAACCGCCCCAAATCTCTTCGGCCAAGTCCTGCCGTTTGCTGTGCAGCATACCGACGAGATCGCCGCCGTCGTCTATGATGATGTTCGGCTTGTGCGCGAGCGCCAGTTCGATATGCCTGTCGTATTCCGCGCGCGTGGCGTTATGGTAGGCGTAGACCTTCATCCCCGTCGCCGCGAGCGCCGCGGCGACATCGTCCTGCGTGGAGAGGACGTTGCTGCCCGTCACGGCCATATCCGCCCCCGCCGCCGCCAAGACCTCACACAGATAGGCCGTCTTTGCCTCGAGATGCACGGACAGCGATATCCTGACCCCCGCAAAGGGCTTCGACGCGCCGTATTCCGCCTCGAAACCGCATAGCAGCGGCATGTTGTCCTTGACCCATTCTATCTTCTGCCGGCCCGAGGCCGCCAGATTGATATCCCGTATTTCATTGTCTTTCATGTATTTCCCTTTCCGGTATCTTTCTTTGTTTACCGCTCATAATCCCAATCAAAACCAAGTAAGCGTCGCGATATCTCGCAACTTGTCCCGCTTGTCACAAGCAAGTGCGAGGGGACGGGCAAAACCGGCACGGCGCCCGCGCGAGTCACTCCACCGTCACGGCCTTTGCCAGATTCTTGGGCTTATCGATATCGCAGCCCCGCAGCTTGGCGACGTGATAGGCCAGAAGCTGCAGCGGCACGACGGCCGGAATCGGCGTCACCTCGTCCGCGCAGACGGGGATGTAGATCACCTCGTCCGCCAGCTTCTCGATCTCGCGGTTGCCGGCTTTTGCGAGTCCGATCACCCGGGCGCCGCGCGCCTTTACCTCCTCGATGTTGGAGAGCATTTTTTCAAACAGCCTGTCCTGCGAGGCCAGCGCGATGACCAAACTGCCCTGCTCGATCAGCGCGATGGTGCCGTGCTTGAGTTCACCCGCCGCGATCGCAAAGGAATGGATGTAGGATATCTCTTTGAGCTTCAGGGAACCCTCCAGCGCCACGCTCACATCGTTCCCGCGTCCGATGAAGAAGATGCGTTCGTTTTTGTATATCCGCTTCGCGATATCGCGTATCTTAGGCTCGTCCTCGAGCAGCAAGGTAAGCTTGTCCGGCAGCTGTCCGAGTTCCAAAAGCACGCGTTCATATTCCGCATCCGGCAGCGTTCCGAGCGTCCGCCCCATGTAGAGCGCGATCAGATACATGCAGACGAGCTGCGTCGTAAAGGCCTTTGTGGAGGCCACCGCGATCTCAGGGCCCGCCCGGGTATAGAACACATCGTCCGATTCGCGCGCGACGGAACTCCCGACGACATTCACGACCGAAAGCACGCGCGCCCCGCGGGATTTGGCCTCGCGCAGGGCCGCCAGCGTGTCGAGCGTTTCCCCGGACTGGCTGATACAGATAAACAGCGTTTTGGCGTTGATATAGGGTTCCCTGTACCGAAATTCGGAGGCGATATCCACCTCCGTGGGGATGCGCGCGAAGCGTTCTATCGCGAACTTGCCGACGAGTCCCGCGTGGGAAGCCGTCCCGCACGCGACGATGTAGACGCGCTCGATGTGTTCGAGGTCCCGCTTTGTCAGGGAGATGCCGTCGAGCTTGATCGCGCCGTTTTCGTCCGATCCGCGGTTCAGCGTTTCCGCGACGCCCGCGGGCTGCTCGAAGATTTCCTTGCGCATGAAATGGTCATAACCGCCCTTTTCCGCCGCGTCCGCGTCCCAGGTGACGTGGAATACGTCCCGCTTTACCTTCTCCATCTTCTCGTTGAATATGCTGATCTCGTTCCGCGTGACCAACACGGTTTCGTTGTTCTCGATCAGATAGATCATCCGCGCGTATTTCAGCAGGGCGGGGATGTCGGAAGCGAGGAAATTGCAGTTTTCCCCAAGCCCCGCGATCAGCGGCGCGTCCTTTCGGACCGCGACGATTTTGTCCGGCTCGGCGGCGGCCATCGCGCAGACGGAATAGGTGCCGCGCAGTTCCCGCGCGGCCCGATTCACCGCCGCAAGCAGGTCGCCCTCGTAGAAGAGGCCGATCAGATGCGCCACCGCCTCGGAATCGGTCTCCGACCGGAAGCGGACGCCGTGTTCCGCGGTGAGCCGCTCCTTGAGTTCGGCGTAGTTCTCTATGATACCGTTGTGTACGATGGCGATCGTGCCGTCGGCGTTCGTATGGGGATGGGCGTTCGCGCGCGAGGGCGCGCCGTGCGTGGCCCATCGCGTATGGCCTATACCGGCGTGGCTGTCCTCCGCGGAAACCTCCGCGAGACGCGCCTCCAGATTCGCGATACGGCCGACGGCCTTTTCCACCGCGAGGCGCCCGTCTGCGGCGAGCGCGATACCCGCGGAATCATAACCCCTGTATTCGAGGCGTTTCAGTCCGTCTATGATGATGTGCTTCGCACCGCCTCCGCCTATGTAGCCGACAATTCCGCACATTGCAAACTCCTTTTTTCACCTCTCAGCCGAAGCGGGCGGCTATCATCTCCGCCAGATCATCCGCCATCCGCGCGATCCGCGCCGGATCGCCGCCCTCTATCATCACGCGCACGAGGGGTTCCGTACCCGAAGGTCTTATCAGCACGCGTCCCTCGCCCGCCATGAGCGTTTCGATTCTCTTTATCTCCGCGCGGATCGCGCCGTCCGCGGAATAACGGTTCTTGTTCTCGTTCCTGACGGCGGCGTTTCGCAGGACCTGCGGATAGACCGTCACGAGGTCCGCAAGCTCCGATGCCCTTTTTCCGGAGCTTACGACGGCCCGAATCAGCTGCAATGCGGCCAATATGCCGTCGCCCGTCGTGCTGTGTTCCAGAAATATGATGTGGCCGGACTGCTCCCCGCCGAGAACGCTTCCCGTTTTAAGCATACGTTCGAGTACGCAGCGATCGCCCACCGCAGTCAACTGCAATCCGCATCCGATACGCGCGAGCGCCCGCTTCAGCCCTATGTTGCTCATTACCGTGGCGGTGACGAGCTTATCCGCAAGCGCGCCGCGTTCCTGCAGCATGGCGGCGCAGATGTACAGGATATGATCGCCGTCCATAAGCCGGCCCTTTTCGTCCACCGCGATCAGCCGGTCCGCGTCGCCGTCGAAAGCGAGGCCGAGGTCCGCGCCGAGTTCCGTAACGCATCTTTGCAGCCTTTCGGGATGCGTGGAGCCGCAGCCGTCGTTGATATTCAAACCGTCGGGTTTATCGCCGATCAGCGTCAAATCCGCGCCGAGTTCGCCGAACACCAAAGCCGCGGCCGCGCGCGCCGCGCCGTTCGCGCAATCCGCAACGAGCTTCAGGCCGCGCAGGGAAACGCGGGCGGCGCCTTTGAGAAAATCCGCGTAGCTTCGCAGGGCGTCCGAAGCGCTTTCCGTACTCCTGCCGAGTCCGGCGCCAAAGACAGGATCCTCGCCGGCGCCGCCCAAAACCGCGCGTTCTATCTCATCCTCGACGGCATCATCGAGCTTGAAGCCCGCGCCGTTGAAAAATTTGATTCCGTTGTACTCGAAAGGATTGTGCGAGGCGGAGATGACGATCCCCGCATCCGCCTCAAAACGCCTGACCAGATATGCGATCGCCGGCGTCGGCAGGACGCCCGTCTTAACGATGTCGCCGCCCATTGAGAGTATGCCCGCGCCGATCGCGGCCTCCAGCATATCGCCCGAGATGCGCGTATCCCTGCCGATGAGAAACACGGGCCGTTCCCGTTCCCGTCTGAACGCGCGAACGCTCGCCGCGCCGAGTTTGAACGCAAGCTCCGCCGTCAGTTCGGTGTTCGCCACGCCTCGCACGCCGTCCGTACCGAATAGTCCGCTCAAGTATCCCTCCCTTTAGCTGTTCTCGTCCTGCGCACCCCCTCCGGATTCGTCCGCGGGCGCGGCGCCGTCCTGCGCCTCTTCCCCGGACGGCGGCGCTTCGGATGTCTGTTCGCCCGGCGCGGGGCTTTCCTCAGGCGGATTCGGCACGATGTTCAGATTCAAAAACTCCGGAATGACCTCGGCCTTGCGCAGGGCCTTTTCGTAGCGCAGACGCACGGCCTGCGGCGCAAGCGGAAATTCCGGGCCGAGTACGAAGGGATCGATCTCCGACAAATCCACATAGGGCGTGATGTCCTCCTTCGTAAGTCCCGCCATCACGCTCTCCGTTCCCGACGCAAAGACCGTGATATCGCCGTCGGTCACGTAGGCGCGGTAGCCCTCCGCGAGGCCCTCCGTCAATACCTCATTTGACGCGTACCGGAATTCTTTTGTTTCTATGCCTTTAATCGTAACGGCGACGCCGATATCCTTGGCGTCGTCGGCCGGCTCCACGCCGGCGGGCAGATTGACTTCGATCGGTATGCGGGAGGTGACATCGACCTTGCTGATATCTATGGGCACCGCCGTCAGCGTATCCACCTGCGCGAGCGCGAGTTCCGAGCCCTTGATGCGCATATGGTCCGGTATCTTCATATCCGTCACCTCGAGATTGGCGGGCACCTCGCCGACGATCTCCACGACGAGCGGCACCTCGCGGACGCTGCAGAGCATGGCGCGCACCTCGACGTTGGTATGGGACAGACGCAGGGGGGCCTTCACGGGCGCGCCGTCGCGATCCACAAGCTCCGCGGCGCTCACAAAGGACTTCTGCGCGTTTTCCAGCGCGGCGCTCTCCAGTAGCACCCTTATGTATTCCACGCTGTCAACCTGCGATTTCGCTCCCGTCACCTCTATGCTCTCCGGGAACATCGAGAGAAAGCCCGGCTCTTTGTTCGCGGGAAAAGCCTCCGTATACTCGATGCGAACGGGCTTGCTGACGCTGACCATATCCTCCACGAAGAGCGTGAGCCGCGGCGGGCGCTTCTCCAGTATGCTGGCGTTGCCGGGGCCGCTCACATTGACGGAAAAACTCCGTTCCCCCTGCTGCCGGCCGCCGGCCAGGTCCACAAAGGCGGTAAAATCCTCCGCCGTAAGCTTGGATATATCCATGCGCTTACCCTCGACGGTGATGTTCACGCTGTACACGGTGTCGTTCGCGACGGTCAGATTGACGGCTGTCAGCGCGTCCAAATTCGTAAACTGCACGGGAATGCCCTGAATGACCCTGGTCCGCATCGGGCTTTCGTTCGTGATGACATAGGCCCACAGCGTCAGGGCGACCGCAACGGCTATGATTTTGTTCAGGGTATTACTCTTCAGCATCGCTCTTCCTCCCGAAGAGGTTGCGCAACAGTCCGAGCAGACTCGTTTCGGTCGTCGGGGACAGGAATAGGTTCAACAGCGTCTTTTCGACGCTCTTAATATCGAGAAAACGCGTCAGCTTGCCGTCCACGGCCGTGGAGATGATACCGGACTCCTCGGAAACGATCAGCGCGATCGCGTCGGAATGCTCCGTTATGCCTATGCCGGCCCTGTGCCGCGTGCCGAGATCCGTCGACAGGTCCTTATCCTCGGTCAGGGGCAACACGCAACCCGCCGCGTACAGGCGCGCGTCGCGGATGATCGCCGCCCCGTCGTGCAGGGGCGCGCCCTCGTAAAATATATTCTTTAAGAGTTCCGTGGAGATATCGCAGTTCAGAAGCACCCCCGACTCCGCAACGTCCGTCAGCGTGATCTCGCGTTCGAGTATGATCAGCGCGCCCGTCTTGCTCACGGAAAAGAAGTCCACCGCTTTCACGATGGAAGCGGCGATCGCTTTCGCCTTGTCCTTATCGAGATGTGCGAACTGCGGCCTTATGAATTTGCTGCGTCCGACGTATTCGAGACCCCGCCTGAGTTCCGGCTGAAACACGATTACGAGCGCGATCACGCCGAACTGCATGGCGCCGCGCAGTATCCAGTTGAGCGTATACAGATTCAACAGATCGGGTCCGGAAAGAAAGGCGGCGATGAGCAATATCAAAAGCCCCTTGATCAACTGCTCCGCGCGCGTTTCGCGTATGAAACCCAACACCTTATAGACTACAAAAGTCACAATTGCGACATCTATGACATCTGTTACGCTGATGCTCGATATGATATTTTGGAAGAAAGCCGAAATCGATTCCGCCACTGCTTCAAACCCGTTTGACATAGAAGTCGGACAGTGATTACCCCTGTTCTTTCATTGTACATAATAAACCGTACAAGTTCAATAGATTTGATGGGATATGAATGTTAAACAACTGTTACAAAAAACGAAACGCTCCGGCCGAAGCGGAGCGTTCCGTCCTGCGCGGCGCCGTGTGAAACGCGCGAAGCCTCAGTATTCCGTCTCCAGCAGCCCGTAATTCCCGTCCTTGCGCTTGTAGACCACGCTGACGGTATCCGTTTCGACGTTCAGGAACACGAAGAAGGTATGTTCCAAAAGTTCCATCTGCATCAGCGCTTCGTCCGCGGACATGGGCAGCAGATCGAACTTCTTGCGGCGGACGACCGACGGTTCCTCGGCGTCCGTATCGGGGTAATCGGGAACGTCCGCGAACAGGATGGTCTTGTTGTCCTTATGCTTCTTCTGCAGCTTGGTCTTGAACTTCGACATCTGCGCGGACAGCTTATCGACCACGCGATCCACGCCGCTGTAGATATCGTTCGTCGTATCTTCCGCCCTGAAAATAAGGCCTCTGGCGTTGATCGTCGTTTCGATCTTCTGCCGGCCTTTTTCGAGAGAAAGCGTCACATTCGCGTTGATATCGTTTGAAAAATACTTGCCGAGCTTCTTGAATTTGGATTCGATGGTTTCTTTCAGATGATCGCTCGCATTCAGGTTTTTGCTCGTTATGATAACCTTCATTTGCGCCTCCATTGCGGCCTCAAGGCCGCTGCAAACTCATTGTGACAACGTATTGCCGCCGCGAAAGACAAATGCGCGCGGCCGCGCGCGGTTTATGACGCCGCCCCGCCCCCGCGGGATGAGAAAGTCTTGCGGCGTTTAAAAATAATAACCACAGCTCATGTGGTTATTATATCAAAAGATCCCTCGATTGTCATATACATTTTCAAATTTGAGTTTTCGGAGTGCGGGCGGCGAAAGCCGGGCAAAGGGAAAGGCCGCCTCGCGGCGGTCTTTCCCTTTGCTTTTGCTAAAATGATTGTGTGTGTCCCTTTGCGTATACCTGTTGTTACTGGAGCAGGCTGAGTACGCCCTGCGGGATGACGTTGGCTTGCGCGAGCATGGCCTGCGCCGCCTGCGACAGGATCTGGTTCTTTGTGAAGTTCATGATCTCCTTTGCCATGTCTACGTCTCTGATCCGCGATTCGGAGGCCGTGAGGTTCTCCGAGGTGGTGCCGAGGTTCTTGATCGTGTGGTCGAGTCTGTTGATGATGGCGCCCATCTTGGAGCGCTCGGACGACACCTTGTTGATGGCTTTGTCGATCGCCGTAATGGCCACGTCGGCTTTCTTCTGCTCCGTCAAATCCACCTTGTTGACGCCCAGAGCCTTTGCGGACGAGTCGAGGATGGAGATGCTCATGTTCTGGCCCTCGTTGGCGCCGATATGCAGCTTGATCGACTTATCCACCACGTCGAGGGTGGCCTTCAGGTTATCTCCACTTCCGGTAAAGAGTCCGACCGTAAGCTTGAACTGTACGCCGCCGATGTCGAGGGTCTGCCCCGTATAGGTCTGGATCGACTGGCCCGCTCCGATCTTGAGGCTGACCGTCGTGGTCTTGCCGTCTGTGGTCTTGCCCGACAATGTGAATGTTGCCTCAGGCAAGACGTTTTGGAAGGTGATATAGCCGTCGCCCGTGATCGAATTGGCGCCCTCGAAATTGAACGCGACGCCGATCTGGCTGAAGGTGACGGTGCCGCTCTTGCCCTGCGACTTCAGGATCTCGTACTTGCCGTCCGGTCCCGTCAGCGTCAGGTCGTAGGAACCGCCGAGGTTGCCGCTGATGTCGAGACGGTATTCGCCGTACTGCGCGCCCAGCCCTGTGCCGCCGCCCGTAAGCGTCGTGAATTTCAGGAATGTGATCGCACCATCAGTCTTACCTATGTCTTTGGAAACACCGACGGCTTGGACATTGACCGCACTGCCGCTCATCGATACGCTTGAACTCAGGGTGTAGGTACCCGCCGCCACGACGGAACCCCCGATCTCGAACTTGAAGTTGTAGTCGTTGAACGTGCCTTTTGCGTTCGGATTTCCGACGAGATCCGTCGTCATGGTCGTGACCGTGGCGCGGTTCTCCATCGTGCCGTTCAGCAGCTTCATGGTGTTGAACTCGGTATCGCGCGAGATGCGGTCGATCTCGGTCTTGAGCTGGTCGACCTCTCTTTGGATCTCGCCGCGGTCGAACTGGGTGTTGGTGTCGTTCGCGGACTGGACGGCCAGCTCTTTCATGCGCTGCAGGATGCTGTGGACCTCGTTCAGCGCGCCCTCCGCCACGTTCAGCAGGGATTTGCCGTCGTAGGCGTTGCGGCTGGCTTGGTCGAGACCGCGAAT
>JAITKU010000270.1 GCA_031278255.1 Eubacteriales Family XIII. Incertae Sedis bacterium
CCCGGCCGTTCGGATCCGCCGCGAGGATAGCATCCAATATCGCATCGGAAATCCGATCGCAAATCTTATCGGGGTGCCCTTCGGTAACGGATTCGGATGTGAATAACTTCTTGTTCATATTGCTTCCTTTCCTTGTTCTCCCCTTGTTAAAGAAAAGCTCTTCATCGCTGACGATGAAGAGGCCGGTGTATGCTTCCTCATCTCTCAGACCGTCGGTCTGTAGGATTTAGCACCTTTGCGATCCGCGCGCGCGTGCGCAACGGACTTCACAGGTTGCCGGGCTTCACAGGGCCTATTCCCTCTGCCGCTCTCGATAAGGGGATATTCAATTTTGGCTCCGTCCAAAATTGAAGCGCCAAATGCGCACTTCAATTTGTGTAAGTACATTATACCGCGTACCGCCGCGGCGCGTCAAGCAAAAATTGTTCCTGTGCGAATGCCCTCGCGCCTTTTGCAGCCAAGCAACTGACAAATGAACCTGAATGCTTCGCCCCGAAGCGACGGGCGCAAGTATCTGCCCATAGTAAGGCGTATCGTGACAAAGGCGCGGAAAAACCGAAGTCTAGGACCGTCCTTTCGCTCGGATACCTCGACGGACTCGAAAAGAAACCCGTCGTTCAAATAGGTCTCGCTGCGGACAAAGACGGCGGGCCGCGTCATTACGAATTCTTTCCCGGAAACAAGCTCGACAAAGAAACCTTCCGTTTTTACCCGTTCAGGGTGCAAGTACCCTTCCGGGAGAGCGTGGCTTGCGGGGACTGCGGGGGCAATGCCCCCGCAGTCCCCGCACGGCCCCGTCAGGCCTCCTTCGCGGCCTTCTTCCTCTCGGACGCCGGCCGCTGCGCACCCTCGCCCGCGGCGCGCTCCGGCCACTGCAGAAAACGCACGTTCTCCGCGACCACCTTGACGGGATAGCGCACAACCCCTTCGGCGTCGGTGTAGGTGTCCGTCCTGAGCCTGCCCGTCACGCCCGCCAGAAAGCCCTTGCGCAGATATTTCTCGCAGAGCTCGCCGGGATTGCCGAATACGCTCACGCGCAGAAAATCGGCCCTGTCCTCCTTGGAATGGACGTCATCCACGGCCAGCGTGAAGGTACACAGGCTCCTGCCCTCGTCGAGCCTCTTGAGCTCGGGGTCCCTCGTCAATCGACCGATAATGTTTACGCTGTTCATCTTCCTTCTCCTTTCATAAATTTACGAATATATGGTGCTTATTGAAATTATACACATTCATCCGCCGCTTGTCAACATTTTTTAACAATTATTCCAAAAATATTTTCAATCCGTGTTTTGCTCGCGCTTTGCCCCGCCTTTATGATACAATAGACCACAGCACCATCGGCCCGGGGCGAATCCGGGATCGACGTTCACGGCATACGGGAGGCGGCATGGGTTTTGCGTTTTGTTCTTTTTCGAGCGGCAGCGACGGGAACTGTTATCTGATCAAATCGGAGCGCGCCGCGATACTGATCGACGCGGGCATCGGCGGCAGGCGCATATGGGAGGGCTTGGAACACACGGACACGGACCCGAGCGCGCTGCGCGCGCTCCTGCTCACGCACGAGCATTCCGACCACATCAAGGGGCTCGGCTCCCTCATGCGGAAGAGCGGCGGCTTTGCGGTGTACGCAAACAAGAGCACCTGGGACGCAATCGGCGTGAAGGCGAAGGCGACCGTGGGCGCGTGGATAAGGCATTTCACCACGGGGGAGAGCTTCGCCGTGGGCGATATCGTCATCAAGACCTTTGCCGTCAGCCACGACGCGGCGGAGCCCGTGGGTTACACGCTGCGCTGCGGGGACAGGCAGATCGGCGTCGTCACGGACACGGGCCGCGTGGACGACGGGCTGTTCGCGGAGCTTCTCGACGCCGATACGCTGGTGCTGGAATCGAACCATGACGTGGACATGCTGCGGCACGGCAAATATCCTTGGTTCTTGAAGCGGCGCATCCTCGGGGACGGGGGCCACCTGTCGAACGTCGCGGCCGCAGAGCTCATTCTCAGGCTCCTGCGCGCGGGCCGGCGGAAGCGGCGCGTGCTGCTCGCCCACATCAGCCGCGAGAACAACGTCCCCGAGATGGCGATACGGACCGTCGAGCGGCTTCTGGAGGCACACGGCTACGCCGTCGGCACGGATCTGTGTTTGGACGCGATCCCCCGCAACGCAATCGGCGCGTTTTGCGAGATATGACACGGGCGCGGCGAAGCGACGGCGCCGCGCGAATTCTCAAGAATATTTCCCTGATAAGAAAATTTATTGCAATAGCATATGAAAACAGGGTTCGAAATAGCCGAAAAAAATAAAAAATTCCGAAAGCTTACAAAAAATCTGTTGTTTTTTCCGGCATCTTGGTAGATAATATAATAAGCATTTGTTTGAGGTTTGTCAGCAAGCTGTCATATGTGTCCGGCGAGGTATCTATCTTCGGACAGGGTGATCGGCTTTCGGCGGCGCCGCGCGCACGGATGATTTTCCGGGAGTGCCGCGCAACGAAGAGGGGACCGGTCGAATCATGTGATTGCCTGCCGACGACGCCTCGGGGGAGGGAAAGCGGCACATGGACACTGCCATCACAATGCGGGACGCGGGTTTGATCCTGCTTGGGATCGGACTGATCATCTTGGTTTTTTACGCCGTGTATTTGGTCAGGCACCTATCCTTGACCGTCAAATCCGTCAACAGGATACTCGCGGACGCGGAGGAAATCTCCGAGATCGCCGTGAGGCGCAGCAAGGACGCGGATAAGCTCATAGGCGAAGCGACCGGGGCCGTGGGCGATCTGGCCGGCATCGTCAAGGGGAACCAAAGCACAATCGCGGCGCTGACAAGCATCGTCAACGCCATCGGGTCGTTGAAAAATCTGATCCGAAACGACAAGAAAAAAGAAGGCAAGCAGGAATGAGGACCGCGCGTTTTTCCGCTTGCGGAATATGCTTGCAAGCGCCTCGGGATGTCCCGGTAAACAAAACTTTACCGTTAAAATTTTTTTAAAAAATAATTGGAAATTTATTGGGAACTCTCTTGACATCCTCCCGAAAGAATGCTATACTGTTCCGGTAAGTCAGTTTTTTCAATGATTGACAACAACAGGGGTGTATTGGATTCACGAAGAAGAGAAGAAAAGGAAGGGACAAAAAATGAAAGCAACAGGGATTGTAAGAAAAGTTGACGAGCTTGGCAGAGTTGTTCTACCGGTGGAACTGAGAAAGACCTTCGACATCAAAAAAGAAGATCCTCTCGAAATTTATGTGGACGGCGACAGCATCATTCTCAAGAAGTATGAGCCTGCCTGTATCTTCTGCGGCGACGCGAAAAACACAAGAAGGATACACGAAAAGGTTGTCTGCGCAAGCTGCATCGAGGAAATGAAATCGCTCTAAGCGGAAACGGACTCCCGTCAACGAGAACGCACGAAACGAGGGGCGCGGCGCGCCCCTCGCTTTTCGTCGCGGATCTGCGGCCCGCACCGGCGGCAAGCCAAAATCGGACGGCGCCTCAGGCCTCCGGCGGTTCCTGCGGTCTGTCGACCGCCCGGACGGACGCATCCTCCGTTTGGCGTCTTTTCCGCTTGCCCGTGATGCGCTTGATCTCTTCTTTTTTGTACTGCCGGAATTCCGTGCTG
The DNA here is from genome assembly GCA_031278255.1 of Eubacteriales Family XIII. Incertae Sedis bacterium. GTDB lineage: Bacteria > Bacillota > Clostridia > Peptostreptococcales > Anaerovoracaceae > JAITLA01. The sequence continues at coordinate 3,624 of JAITKU010000270.1, forward strand.
AGCTTTTCCGGCGCGTCGCTCGTCCGCTCCTCCAGAACAAGCCTCGCCTTGACCTTGTTCATAAGGATGTTTGAATCCACGACCACCGCAACGCCATCCTTCGTGGTGATGTGATCCCCCACGTCCGGCATACCCTTCTTCAAGGCCTGATACGTATCGTTTTCATACTTCAAACAGCACATGAGCCTGCCGCAGGTACCGGATATCTTGGTGGGATTCAGCGAAAGATTCTGCATCTTCGCCATCTTGATCGAAACGGGCTCGAAATCCGGCAGCCACGAATGGCAGCACAGGCTTCGGCCGCAGGCGCCTATGCCGCCCAGCAGCTTCGCTTCATCGCGAACACCGATCTGCCGGAGCTCTATGCGCGTCTTGAACACGCCCGCGAGATCCTTGACGAGATTCCGAAAATCGACGCGCCCGTCCGCGGTGAAATAGAAGACGATCTTCGAGTTGTCAAAGGCGTATTCCACGTCGATCAGCTTCATGTCCAGCTTGTGCTTCCTGATCTTCTCCTGGCACTGCCATATCGCCTTTTCCTTCTTTCTCTGATTGTCGTCGTAGCGCTGCATGTCCCGCTCGGTGGCCGCGCGCAGGACCTTTTTCAGGGGCGCGATCACCTCTCCGGACGGAATTTCACGGACGCAGCCCCGCACAAAGCCGAACTCCGACCCGCGCGCGGTTTCGACGACCACCCTGTCGCCGCATTTGAGCTCCAAGCCGCAGGGATCGAAGTGATAGATCTTTCCGGCTTGTTTGAAACATACGCCTATTATTTTGGTCATTTTACTCGATTCTCCCGTGATGCCGCCGTCTTTGATCCCCGCGCGCCGCGCGCGCCGCTCACCCGCCAAGCATCTTCAATATCATGGTTTTGATCGCGTATTTGACGTTCAGTCCGAGGCCGAGGCCGCGCCCGGCCTCCCCCGCGCAATCGATAAGGCGCAGGATATCCGCGCGCGCCGCGCCGTCCGCCGCAATGAGCGCATCGCGCAGGCGAAGCGTCAGCGCGTCCAAAAATGCGTCCGCCGCGTCGCGCTCCGTCACCGTGCCGACAAGGCGCGACAGCTCGTGATACGCGCCCCCGCCCGCCAGCTTCTCCGCAAAGTCGGCCGCAAGCTCCGCGAAAGCGCCGGAGGCCGCGTCGGGCGCGGCCGTGAGGCGCAGGAGGATGCATCTGGATTGTATCGTCTTGAGCAGCAAGGCGGCGTTCACGGTCAGCAGCAGGATGATGTTGTTGCCGCAGGGCTCCTCGATCGTCTTCAGGAGCTTGTTCTGGCTCTGCGGCGTCATGCGCTCCGCCTCGTCCACAATCGCGATGATGCGCGCGGACGCAAAGGGCTTGCCGCGCAAGCGCAGCTGCAGATCCTCCACCTGCTTGACGCCTATGCTGTTCCCGTCCCGCGTGAGATACAGGATGTCCTCGTGGTTGCCGTGCTCCGCCTTGCGGCAGGAGAGGCAGCCTCCGCAGGGGCGCGGACCTTCACCCGTGCAGTGCACCGCCTTGGCAAAGGCTTCGGCGGCGCGCAGTTTGTCCGTGCCGCGGCCGCCCTCGAGGATGTACGCGTGGAACAAGCGTTCCCCGGCGGCCAAGGCCGCAAGGCGCCCCAAGGACGCGGCGCTACGGGGCCGCATCTTTTTCCCGCAGGAGCGCGTCCACGCGCGCCGTGATCATCGCGCTGATTTCGCGCATGCTCCGCGTGCCGTCGATGCCCACAATCCTGTGCGGATGCGCCTTCTCCAGCGCCAAAAAGGCCTCGTACACCGCCTCGTGGTACGCAGGGCCCTCGTTCTCAATGCGGTCGTTCCTGCAGGCGCTCCGCCGGCGCTCCGCCGTTTCGGGCTCGATCTTCAGCAGGAAGGTTATATCGGGCATGCAATCCCGCACGGCATAGGCGTTGATCCGGTCCACGACCTCCCCCAAGCGGCGGCCGCCGCCCTGATACGCGATGCTCGAATCCACAAAGCGATCACAGAGCACCGTCTTGCCGGCTGCGAGCGCGGGAAGGATCAGCTGCGACACCATCTGCGCCCTGGATGCGGCGTACAGCAGCGCCTCCGTCAGAGGATCCATCTCGGGATGCGCGTTGTCCAGCACGACGGCGCGGATGCGCTCGCCTATGGCGGTGCCTCCGGGCTCCCGCGCGACAATCGCGTCGCGGCCCGTCTGTTTCAGGTGATGCTGCAGCAGCTGTATCTGCGTGGATTTTCCGGAGGAATCCGGTCCCTCCATGCTTACGAACAAGCCCTTCCCGGTCCGCATGTGTTTCCTATCCCTTGTACCTGCCGATCACGCCGTCGCAAAGCCTCCCAAACAGGAGTACGCCCAGATAGAGCAGCGGCGCGCACAGCAGTATTACAAAGATGATCTTCAGCGTGAACATATCGACTTCCCCGTGCGATTTCGGCAATCCGCATTATGAAACGAGCAATGTATACCGTACTTCCATCGTTATTCATTTTGCCCGCGAAGCAGTATCCTATGGCTATTGTATCACAAAACGACAAGAATATACAGAATAAAACAGCCAAAAAATAAAAAAAGCCGGCGACGACCTATTTTCCCGGGCGGCTGCCCGCCAAGTATCGTCGGCGCAAATGAGCTTAACTTCTGTGTTCGGGATGGGAACAGGTGTGGCCTCATTGCTGTAGTCAC
>JAITKU010000033.1 GCA_031278255.1 Eubacteriales Family XIII. Incertae Sedis bacterium
GCGTGTATCATCAGCGCCTCGTTGTCGCGATCTTTCGGCACATAGGCTACGTTGTTTTGCAGGGCCTGTGTGGGGTTTTTTATCTCCATGCCCCTCTTGTGCAAAAACACCGTGCCCCCGGATGGCTTCGACAAGCCGAACACCGCTTTCCCGACGGAATGTATACCCGAATCGCTCAGGCCGCAAAAGCCCAAGATCTCGCCCGCGTGGAGTTCAAACGAAACATCCTCTATCTCGCCCGCGACGCACAGGTCCGCAACGCGCAAAACGAGTTCCTCGCCGTATGCCGGAGCCGTGTCGGAGCGGTAATACTCCCCGCTCATATCGCGGCCCACCATCATCAGCTTGATCTCGTCCGGCGTCGTTTCCGAGGATTTGACCTCGCCCACGACCGCGCCGTCGCGCAGTACCGTGATCGTATCCGTGATCTCGATCAGTTCCTCGACATCGTGCGTGATGACGATCACCGATTTGTCCATCGATTTTAGGCGTTTCAGCATCTCGTACAGCCTGTTGCGGTTGTTCATCGACAGCGACTGCGTGATCTCGTCCAAGAGCAGCACGTCCGGATCTATGGACAGCGCGCGCGCCAACTCGATGATCTTGCGCGTCTCTATCATCATGCCGTCGGCCGGCTTATTCAGCGGGACCTTGGGCAGATTCCACTCCTCGAAGATCGCGTCCGCGGCACGGTTCAGCGCTTTCAGATTGACGACGCCGCCCCTCGTAAAGCGCTTCGTATGCCCCAGAAACACGTTTACGCCGGCCGGCAGACTGCCCACGACGCCGAGTTCCTGCATGACCATGGATATCTTCCGCGCGTTCGCGTCCAGCGGGCTGTGCGGATCGTAAGCCTCGCCGTTCAGCAGCATTTCCCCGGAATCCCGGCGATAAAGCCCCGCGATCTGCGAGATCAGCGTGGATTTTCCGGAGCCGTTCTCGCCGATCAGACCGCGAATCTCGCCCCGTTTGAGGCTGAAGTCGATATCCCGATTCGCGTGCGTGGGTCCGAAGCGCTTGTTGAGTCCGCGAATCGTAAGGAGCGCAGCGCTCACTTTACCACCCCCTTAAAGCCTTTCTGTCCCACTATGCCGAACACGATCAGGAAAGTCCCCAGACAGGCCTCCTGCAGGGTTCCCGAGGGCACCCCCAGCAACGCGAGTACATTGAACACCGCGTACACGATGAACGAGCATATCGGCACCGCGACGATGATATTGATCTTCTTTTGCATTATCTGCGCGAGCAGGTATACCGACAGGGGGTAGAAGATCATGCTCAGGCTCGTGAGTCCCGTCTTGACCGTGGTAAGCCCCGCGATACTCTCCTGCAGGAAAGACGCGACACCGATCAAAAGGCCCACGATGAGTCCGACTTTCATCAGCGTGAAAGTCACGTTGATCCCGAGCTTCTGCGCCACATCGACGTTGCCGCCGATCGCGCGGATGTTCAGCCCCACGCTTGTGCGATTGTACACGAAATATACGGCGACGAAGCCGGCGAGCATAAACAGCAGGCTCCAGGGCAGTTGCCCGAGTATCCTGTACTCCTCCCTGAGCGCTGCGGTCACGAGCGGCTTTGTCGCCTTGCCCACCTTTAAGAACACGCCGATCGCTTCATACACCATCGCGAGGCTCAGGCCTGCGATCCACGACGGTATCTTGGTAAAGGCGAACAGGTTGAAATTCACGAAGATCAGCAGGGTTCCGACGATGAGACCCCCGAGTACCACGCCCGGATATCCGTACCAATTGCCGAATACGCAACTCGCAAAGGAACCCAAAACGACCACGCCGCCGATCGACATATCGGTATAGCCGCAGGCGAATAAAAAACACAGGCCCCACGCGATGAATGTCGGATACACCGCTTGTTTCGCGATGATCGACAGCGTGGAAACCTGAATAAATCTGCCGTCCGTCAAAAAATTGAATATAAGCGCCATAATAACCAGCGCGGCAACGAAGATCGCCAAGAAAATCATCTTGCTGCGATGTTCGCTCACCGCGCTCTCATTGCTCATTCCGCTCGTCATATGCACATGACCCTTTCAGGCGTGGTAATACGGATTCCCCATTATATGAAAAACAGTATGCGTCCCGCTTCCGGCGTTTGCCGCGCCAAGACCGATGCGGCAAATGCCGGAAACGGGGGGGGTTAAGGCTCTGTCCGCATACTTTTGTTCGATTAATCGACCGCCGGCAGACCGTGCGCCTCAAGGAGCGCGTTCAGCGTCAGGCCGTTCGCGAACAGATCGGCGTAATCGTCGTAGCTCACATCCGGATTGTAGCGATAGCACAGGTTCTGCAAGACCTCCGGCGTCATGGGATGCTCGCCCTGCGTCGCGAATATGCTCAGATACGCCTCGGCGTTCTCTTTCGTCACCTTGAAAGGACTCGTGCGGAAGCGCGGCGCCTTGCCGTCGGGCCCGAGGATGGGCTGCCCGTCCAGATAGTTGATCATGAGTGTCGGGGCGATGAAAGACGCGAGGCCGATGCCGTCATTGCCCATCACGATATCGCCGGATTGAATCAGTTTCGCGGAGGCCTCGTCCACGCAGGACAGGAACACCTTGGTGTCGAGTCCCAAATCCTTGATCGCCTGCAAGGAACCCGGGATATAGTCGCCCACCATCGCGTAGAGCGCGTCCGCGTCGGGGTGCGCGTTCAGCATCGTCGTCGCCTTTTGCAGGCATTCGGAATTGTCCGTGCAGCGCGCCTCGTCGAGTACCGTGCCGCCCAAGGACTCGAAGCCCCTGCGGAAGCCGTCGGAACGCTGGTCCATGTTGTTGTCGCCGACGTTGCCGCCGATCAGGACCGCCGTGCGCGCGCCGCTCTCATAGGCGGCCTTGCCCATCTCCTCGCCGTCGTACACCATATCCGCGTCGATCGCGCCGACATAGTATTCGTTGCTGTCCGCCAGCTTGTCCAAATCCGCGTCGTCGCCGATGAACACGTGGAACACGAAAGGTACGCCCGCGCTCTTGCAGACCTCGCCGATCTGCGGCACCGTGGATACCGCCGCGCCCTGCAGGATCATGCCGTCCACGCCCGCCGCCGCGAAGTTCTGCGCGTTCTGCAGTTCCTTGTCCGCCGTGAAGTCGTCGCTGGCGCGCGTGTCGGTCATGCCGAACACCTCCTGCACCACATACTCCGCGTCGTCGCCGAACATATCGAGGATCGGCACACCGGAACCCCAGGTGTTTATCCCGAAATGATAGGCCGTCGAGGTGTCGGCCGCGTCCCCGGTCTCCGCGCCCGTCGCGGCGTCCGCGTCCCCGGCCGGCTCTTCGCCGCCGCTTTCCGAACCTCCGCCGCCACAGGCCGCCAGCATCATTGCAAACACAAACAACAACGCCATCGCCATCGTGATCTTTCCGCACTTTTTCATCGTTCGTTTTCCTCCTTTAAACATTCCGTTTCGCGCACACGAAAAACTCCCGCCGCGCTTGCTGATTTAACAAATGGGATTATATCACAGTTTTTTCATCTTTGTCAATGCCAAGTTCGCATGGCGTGCCGCATGATTTTTTATATTATTTCCCATTTATGAGACTATATGTAAAATTGTCCCCCGCAGGTCTCTCCGTTCCCTCGCCCCGATGCGGGCGTCGGCGCGGCGGTCGCAGCCCTATTTCTCCCCCCAGGCCTTGCCGAGCGACGCGGTCGCGGCGCCGCAGGGGTCCACCACCGCGGCCCCGCCGTCGATCAGGATGTTCTGCCCCGTGATATAGGCCGACTCGTCGCTTGCCAAAAAGACGGCCAGCGGCGCGATCTCGTCGGGTTCGCAGGCCCGCTTGATCGGGGAAAAACGCGTGAGCAGACCGAGCGCCCCGTAGATATCCGTGCCCTGCGAGTCCGCCAGACCTTGCATTTGGTTCTTGAGCATATCCGTCGCCGTCGCGCCCGGGCTTATGAGGTTTATGCGAATGCCCTGCGCGCCGTAGTCGAGCGCGACGGCGTTTGTGAAACCGATCAGACCCGCCTTGGAGGCGCTGTACGCGGGCATCGCCGGGATGGCGCGCACGCCCGCGAGCGACGACAGGTTGATGACGGAGCCGCCGCCCTGCTCGATCAGCTTCGGAATGGCGAAGCGCGTCATATAGAAAGTCCCGTTGAGATTGGTATCGATAACGGCCCGCCACTGCTCGATCGAAATCTCCGTAACCGTGCCCGGAGGATCGATGCCCGCGTTGTTGACGAGAACATTGAGTTTCCCGAAAGCCCGGATCGCCGCCTCGACCATGGCCTCGGCCTCCGCGGGATCCTTGATATCCCCGCTGTGTACGGCGCAGCTTCCCGCGGGGAGCGTCGCGGCGAAAGCATCGAGCTTCTCCTTGCGACGCCCGGTGACGACGACCTTTGCCCCCTCGCGAACGTAAGCCTTGGCAATGGCGGCGCCTATGCCGACGCCGCCCCCCGTGATCAACGCAACCTTTCCGTCCAAACGACCGCTCATCTTGATCCTCCTTTTTTTAACAGGAAAACAATCCGGTGTGTTTCGCGCCGGCCCGCCGCGCCGGGGAAAGAGCCTCGCCCGCCGCCGCGAACGCATGACAACGCCCTGCATTCATTGTACCGCATTGTCTCATGGGTGTCAAACAGTTCATTTTTTGACAAAGACGCACAAAACAAAGCGCCCGGCCGGCCGCCCGCCGCTACAAAAGACCCATCAGATTGCCTATGGCGGGGTTGGCGTTGTTCTTCAAATAGCCCAGCGCCGTCGTCATGGTCGGCGCGGAACCGCCGTTGTCGCAGGGGATAAAGACTACGCCCGCGCTTTCCGTGCCGATACGGTCCTGCACGAAACGCGGCAGGAAACCGATGCCGCGATCGAGTTCGATCATGAGGAGCATTTCGTCCATGTTGTTGACGGAGATGGTGGACTCGGGTTCAAACCCCAGTTGGAGCCGGCTGTTGTGCAAAATGCGATAGGTGTGGGGGATACCCTTGGGTCCGATGAGAATGACGCGCTCGTTCCTGAGCGCGCCCGAATCCACTTTCATCTCCTTCGCAAACGCGTGACGCTTGCTGCATATGACCACGATGGGGTCCTCGCGCAGGCGCACGACGGCAAAATCCTCGTCCGGTTCCATATCGTCCGGCGCGCCGACGCAGATATCCGCAAAGCCGCTTTTGACGTTGTTGATATGTCTGTCGGGCGGCTCCACATAGATGCTGAGCGCCACATCCGGGTAATGTTCTCGGAAAGCGTGCAAGCGGTCCATCAGCACAAAGCCCTCGATACAGCTGGGAACCAGGAGACTCAAGCGTCCCGTCACGCCCGCGGCCACGCCCGCCGAATAGCGCAGGGCCATCTCATATTCGCGCACGATCTTGCGCGCCCGCCGGACGAAATCCTGCCCCGCGTTCGTAAGCTCCATAACGCGCTTGTTTCGGTTGCGGTTGAACAGCTTAAAGCCGATCTCGTCCTCCATCTTGCTGATATGGAGGCTCATCGCCGTCTGCGTGATGTAGCATTCCTTTGCCGCGGTCGTGAAGTTCAGGCGCTCGGCGGCGGCGATAAAGTATTGAAGCCCCTTGATATCCATTTGTCCGCCTTCAATTCTCGTCGAAAGCGCGAGAAACAATGTCCGCGATCAGTTCCCGCGTGACGGGCAGCGGGGAGGTCACGATACCGATCTTCGCGGCGGTTTCGCACTGCATGACAACCTCGTCCGGCACGACGGCCGTCAAGGCCTCCCTTTTCAGTCCGAGCGTTTTCATATTCGGCAGATTGACGCGTTTCATGAGCGACAGGGCGGCGTCCGAGGCCGCGCGGCCGATCTCCTTGGAAGAGGCGTCCGCGGGCAGCGCGCGGTCAAAGCACGCGGCAAAGAAGCGCAGCTTCTCCGGCATGACGGGCGCGACGCATTCCAGCACCTGCGGCAGACAGGCGGCGCAGCCGTTTCCGTGCGGCACGTGGAATTTCGCGCCCAGACTGCGGCCGATATCGTGCGAAAGGTGGCACAAGGCCCCGGACATGGCGATGCCGCCCAGCGTCGCGGCCAGCATCATATCCTCGCGCGCCTCCGCGTCGCTTCCGTTCTCGAAAGCCCGCACGAGACTGCGCGCCACGAGCCTGATCGCCTCCCGCCCCGCCAGTTCCGAGAAGCTGTTCGCGCGCGCGGAGGTGTAGGACTCTATGGCATGGCACAGCGCGTCCATGCCCGTCGAGGCGGTTACGGCCGCCGGCAGACCGAGGGTCAAGTCCGGATCGACGATACCCAGCGTGACGGCGCAGCCTACGCCGGCGATGTTCGTCTTGATACCGCGCTCCGTGTCCGTGATCACGCCGCCCGGCGTGCATTCGCTGCCCGTCCCGGCCGTTGTGGGTATGACGATCAGCGGGACGCTCGGCTTCGTCACGATCCCCTCGCGCCCGAAATACTGCCGCAGGGGCGGCGGATTGGTGATGAGCAGCTTTGCGCCCTTGGCCGTGTCGAGGCTGCTGCCGCCGCCCACGCCGACCACGCAATCCGCTTTTTCAAGGACGCCCAGCGCGCCGGCCCGCTCCACGGACCAATCCGGCGGGTCCGGCAACACGCCGTCGAAGCACACCGTTTCTATCCCCGCGGCGCGGATGTTTTCCGAAATGCGATCCACGATACCGGCGGCTTTCACGCCCGCGTCGTAAACGAGCAGCGCCCTCTTGCAGTTCGCGCGCTTCAGATGATCTCCCACGGAGTCCGCCGCGCCGCGACCGAACAAGATGGGATTGGGACTTGACCAAATACTTTGCATCGCATAACCTCCGTTTTCTGTTTACATTCAATTTAATACAGTTTACAATTAAAAGCAAATACTTTCGTGCGTCAAAGACGCATTATTTACGGCAGCCGCGGGCTGCAATGGAGGCAAGGCATGTTTACGGAAAACGAAAGCGGCGATCCGAAAGAAAGCGCCGCGGCCGCACTGCTCGAAACGCTCGCAAAATCCGAAGGTCTCCAGAGCATTGTGGACGCGGGGAGCGCAATGCTGGGAAATCCGATTATCGTTTCCGATAAGGGTTGGAATCTCATGGCCATGACCGCGGACCTTGCAATCCCGGACGATGCGGGCTGGAGCGAGTTTATGAAAAACGGCGCGCTGTCCCTCGATACGATCTCGTCGAACATCAAGAGCAAGCTGGCCGATCGGATCGAGCAAAGCAAAACGCCGTTCTGTCTGCGGGAACAGGGCATGAAATACCGCCGCATGTTCGGAAAGGTCCTGCTCGGCGGGCGCCACGCGGCGACGATCTCCGCCCTCGCCTATTTCAGAGCCTTCGCGGACCGGGATTTTGAGACAATGACGCTGCTGTGCAACGCCGTCTCGGCGGAGGTGCAGAAGAACAAGTACCTGTACTTCGCGCGCGGCCTGCCCTACGAGGACCTCATCGTGAATCTTCTGGAGGGCCGCGTCCGCGACGCGCGCGTCACAGAGGAAAATATGCGCGCGCTGAATCTCGTCATCAAGAAATACATCCACGCGCTGGTCCTCGATATCATGGGCTTTGACAACGAACATTTTTCCGCATCCTATATCCGGGATTTCATCGAGAAGATGTTGCCCGGAAGCAAAGCCGTACTCTACGGGGACAAGATCGTCGCGATCGCAAGCCACGGCGGCGCGGGGGAATTTCATAGCGCGGACCTGCCGCGCATCGCGGATTTCCTGCGAAAATACAGCATACGCTGCGGCGTGAGCCGTTGTTTCGAGGAACTCTCCGCGCTGCGGGAGCATTATCTGCAAGCCCTCGAAGCCCTGCGCCTCGGTCCGCATCAAAACGACGCGCGCTTCGTGTATCTCTACGACGACTATGCGATCTATCACATCGCAAGGCTCTGCGCCGAAAGCACGGACCTGCGCACGCTGTACCATCCGAAACTCGCAAGGCTTCTGCAGTACGACGCGGCGCGCGGGACCGCGTTCACGCGGACGCTGCGCGCCTATCTGGGCTGCGCGCGAAACATCACCGATACCGCCGCCGCCCTGCACATGCACAGAAACTCCGTGATTTACCAGTTGCACAGGATCGAAGAAATGCTGGACATACGGCTTTCCGACAGCGACGCCCTCCTGCACATAGAACTGTCTTTCCGCTTTATGGAATACGGCAAGCGCGGGGACCCGACCGCGTGAGGCCCGTTCACGACAGGGAAATATAGTCTTTCCAGAACGTGTTCGGTGTTTCGGCCATATTGATCCACAGGTGCTTATGATAAGTGTATTCCTCCAGCACGAGGATGGAATTCTCCTTTGTCCAGCCGGATTCTTTCTGGCCGCCCCACGGCGTTTCGCTGACGATGGCCAGATGTTGGTTCACCCACGCCGTACCCACTTTCAGTTCCTCGGTGAGCAGCAGCGCTTTCCGATAGTCCGCGGACCACACGGACGCGCACAGCCCGTAGCGGCTGTCGTTCGTGAGCGCCGCCGCCTCTTCGGGCGTCTTTATCTTCATGACGCCTACGACGGGGGCGAAGATCTCCTCCTGCATGAGGTCCATGCGATTGTCATAGACCTCAAAAATGGTCGGCATGACAAAGGCGCCGTTCACCATATCCGGGCTCGTCGGCCGTTCCCCGCCGAGCAGGACTTTCGCGCCCGCGGCTTTCGCGCCCGCGATGAAGCGTTCCGCCGTGTCGCGGCAGGCGTTGTAGGCCAGCGGACCCATCATGGTCTTGGGGTCCGTCGGATCCCCGACGATGATCTTTGAGGCCGAGCGGACGAAGCGCTCCAAAAAGGCGTCGTAGATACCCTCCTGCACGTAAAAACGGCTGGGAGAACCGCAGTTCTGACCTGAGTTGAAGAAAGCGGCGTAGGTCGCGCCCTCCACGGCCGCGTCCAAATTCGCGTCGTCGAGTACGATCATCGCGTTCTTGCCGCCGAGTTCCGAGGCCACGGGCATAACGCGGGAACTGGCGAGACTCATGATGCGCTTGCCGACGCCGGAATCGCCCGTGAAGTTGATCTTGTCGATGCCGGGATGGTTGACGATGGCCTCGCCCACGCTCGGGCCCGGACCCGTGACGATGTTGACGACGCCTGCGGGAATGCCGGCCTCTATGATGTATTCACCCAGCTTCAGCACGGTGAGCGGCGCGCAGGACGCGGGCTTCAGCACGACCGTGTTGCCCGTGATGAGGGCGGGCGCCAGCTTGGAAACCGCCGTGACCAGCGGGAAATTCCACGGCGTAATGAGACCGACCACGCCGCAGGGTTCGCGGAAAGTCATCAGGCGCGCGTTCGGATCCCCGCTGATCGTGAGACCCGTAAGGCCCCGTCCGAGGCCCGCGATAAACTCGAATTCCGCCGGCGCAAAGGGGATGTCGAACTTGCTCGTCTTGCTGATGGGCCCGCCGTACTGAGCCGTTTCCAAAGGGATCAGTTCCGCTTCGTGTTCGCGCAGGATCGCCGCGAGGCGTATCAAAAGCTCGCTGCGCTCTCCCACATAGGTGCCCCGCCAAGCCGCCCGCGCCCTCTGCGCGGCCGCCACGGCCAAATCCACATCCGCCGGGCCGCACTTCGGCACCGTATCGACGACCGTGTTGTTCGCGGGGTTGATAACCTCCATCGTTTCGCCGCTCAACGCGTCCGTGAGCTTGCCGTCGATCAGTATTTTGTACCTGTAAGCCATGACCTTAATCCTCCCTTCACACGCGGCTACGCGCCGTAGTGTACGCACACCAACTTCTGATCCGTAAACTCCAACATACCGTACAGGCCGCCCTCCTTGCCGATCCCGCTCTCCTTGACGCTCGTGCCCCAAGGCTGTTCATTTGCCAGCATTTGGCAGTTGACGAACACCGCGCCGACCTGCAGCTTGTCCGCGAGGGACAGCCCGCGCGCGATGTCGCGCGTCCACACGTGCGCGCACAGCCCGTAGCGCGAATCGTTGGCGAGGGATACGAGATCGTCCGCGTCGCCGTACTTTATGATGACCGCGACGGGACCGAATATCTCGTCGCGGGCGGCCGTCATGTCGTGCCGGCAGTCGGCCAGCACGGTGGGCGTGATGAAGAAACCCTTCTCCGAAACGTCCCCGCCGAACGCGAGGCGCGCCCCCTCGTCGAGGGCGCTCTTTATGTAGCCCGCCACCTTGCCTTGGTGTTCGCGGCTCACCAGCGGACCCATCGTCGTCCCTTTGTCCCGCGGATCGCCGACCGTGACGGTTTTGGCGTAGGCGATGAACTTCTCCACAAAGTCGTCGTAGACTTTCTCGTGTACATAATAGCGGCCCGGACCCGAGCAGTGCTGCCCGCTGTTGTTGAACTGCCGCCACGCCAACACCGCGATCGCCGCGTCCGTGTCCGCGTCCTCGTAGATGAGTACGGGATTGTTACCGCCCAGTTCCATCACGCATTTCTTCACGGTCGGGGCGGCGGAGGCCAGAATGCGCTTGCCCGTTTCGCTGCTGCCCGTGAAGCCGATCATATCCACCTCGGGATGCGACGCGAGCGCCGCGCCGACGCCGCCGCCGGGACCCGTGATCACGTTGACCGCGCCCGCGGGCAGACCCTCGGCTTTCGAGATCACCTCCGCGAAGTGCAGGCCGATCGCCGAGTTTATGCTCGACGGCTTCAGCACGCAGGTGTTGCCGACGGCCAAGGCGGGCGCCAGCTTCACGGCCGTCATGATCGTGGGCAGATTCCAAGGAATGATGAAGCCGATAACGCCGCAAGGCTCGCGCTTCAGATAGCTCAGCGTCTCGCCCGGAACGGGAATCTGGTCGCCCATGACGCGGCAGGCCGCGTTCGCGCTCCACTCGAACTTCTCCGCCGCGCCCATGCACACGCTGAAAGCGTCGCGGTAGGGCGTGCCGTGTTCAAGGCCCTCGAGCCGGGCCATCTCCTCGGCGTTTTCGCGGATCAGCGCGGCGATGCGAAACAGCACCTTGTTGCGCTCGGCCTGCGGCAGACCGGACCAGACCGGAAAGGCCGCGCGCGCCGCGCGCACGGCGCGATCCGCGTCCGCGGGCCCCGCGGCGGGCACCCGGGCAAAGGGTTCCTCCGTGGACGGATTCAGCGTGGTGAGGATCTCCCCCGACGCGGCGTCCGTCCATTCGCCTCCGATGTACATCTTATACTCTTTCATGACCTTGCTCCTCCTTCGTTTGACATGAGAAACGACTGACCGTGGGAATAGACGTAGCCCATGCCCCCGCCTACGTAGAGGCAAAGCCCCGTAATGTAGGCGGAAAGCTCCGACGCGAAGAACAGCGCCGGCCCCGCGATGTCGTCCGCCGTGCCGAGGCGTTCCATCGGCACCTCCCGCATGGCGATACCCTGAAACAGCGCCTCGCGCGCGGGTCCGTCCTCCATCAGTTCGTCCCAGAACGCGGTGACGATCGGCCCGGGCTTGATGCAGTTCACGCGGATGCCGAGGGGCGCCACCTCGGTGGCCAGATTGACCGTGAGCGATTCGCAGGCGCCCTTGGCCATGTGATAATCGTAAGCGGGCGTCGTGGGATTGAACGCGCCGTTTGACGAACAGATGATGATCTTGCCGGAGCGCCGCGCTTTCATGTGCGGCAACACCGCGAACACGGTTCTGTACGTGCCGGTCATGTTGAAATCCATGGTCTTTCGGTACTGCTCCGCGGGCGTGAGACCCTCGCCGTCGAAGGTCTTTCCCGCATACGCGGCCAGGATGTCCACCTTGCCGAACTCCCGCAACGTCGCGTCCACGAGCGCGTCCACGCTCTTCTCGTCGGTCACGTCCATGGGCGCGTAGTAGCGGGCCGTGCCGCCCTCCGCCGCGATTTCATCGGCGATCCGCCGCCCCTTGTCCGCGCTGCGTCCGCCGAGGACCACGGCCGCCCCCTCTTTCGCGAACAAGCGCGCGGTCGCCTCCCCCATGCCGCTCGTCGCGCCCGTGACGACGGCGACCTGACCCGATAGCATGTCTTTCATCGATTTTTTAACTCCTTCCCGGCCATGCGACGGCCGACCGCGCCGCGTCCGCAGGACGCAGGGCGCGCCTTCCCGGACGCGCGGCCCGAAAAAAGCGCGTCCGGAAGATTTTGAGGTGTTTCCGGTAATCTACATTATATAGCAAGGCCAAGGACAAATCTTTGTGGGATGTTCCGAAATATAGGCTTTGATTTTGTAGGAATACATAAAGCAG
>JAITKU010000183.1 GCA_031278255.1 Eubacteriales Family XIII. Incertae Sedis bacterium
CTATTCTCTTTACGAACTGAATGATTATCATGTGAGCTACGCGTCCGCTTCCGAGGAATGGACAAAGAGCGACATGTTCTTCTTCGGTGCCGCGAGAGATACGACCTACACGGCAAACGAACGCTACGCGGGCACGAAGTTTCGCTTCTCCTTTGCCGCCGGCACGGGAAAGATTCGCAATTTCAGCCTGTATACGATCGAAAACGGCGTAAAGGTCCGCGTCGCGCCCGACGCGCTCGAAACGGCCTCCGAACTCGCACAGTGGCGGACTATAGACGCGATCGCCGCCCTCGCTCTTGAAAAACCGACGGGCGAGGAGAAAGAAAAGGGCGCGCTCGTTTACAAGAAAGGGCAGCTCGTCGTCTACGGGATGTCTTACACGGATTACGAGAACGATCCGAGCAAGGCCGAATTCTGGCGCTATACGCACACGCCTTTCAACGACGGCGAACACGAGGACGCGGCCGTGATCATGAGCAGGCGGGGCGAGGTCCTGCGGGTGTCGGACAAGGTGCTTCCCGCGAAGATCGACCGCTTTTACATCGACGGAAAATATGTCGTCGAGCATTGGCAGAGGGACGACACCGACAGGGAAAGCGCGGGAAACGGCGCGGTGAATTACGAGGACTTCAACAAATACTCGAACACCGAAACCATAACCTTCTACATCGAGGGCGGCGGCGAGGCGCCGTGGGTGACGGGCGTCAAGACGAATCCCGATCCCGTGAAAGAGGGCGGCGGCTACCGCTTGGAAATCGGCGTGGATGATCTCGAAAAGGACGATCTCACCGTACGCGTCGAGGTGTATCACGAGGGCAAAAAGGTCTATGAATACCTCGAAGAGAACGTAAAAGCCGACGAATCGGGCAACTACCCGCCCGTGATCACGGGGAATGCGCCGAACGCGAAGGTCGGCGACTACACCGTCGTCGTGACGGTCTGGGACGAGGACGGCACGGGACTCGGGGATCACGGCTTCACCGTGGTCTCAGAGGGCCGCATAAAGGGCGCGGTGGACCACACCGATCAGTGGGAGAAGAACAGGAAAAGCTACAACACGAAGCTCTTCGGCGACGCGTACAACGCGCTTTCCGTTTTCGGGACCTACAAGGCACAGGCCGCGCCGAGAAAGCGCGGGACAAACGTGTTTTGGTCCGGGGAGAAGTTCATGCTCGAAGCGGCGGTGCGCGGCGATGCCGTCAAAGTCACCTGCGTAATCTCGGGATACCCGGGCTACTCCTCGGTCATGACGAACACGGGCAGGAAGAACGCCGACGGAGACGCGATTTACGAGGGCAGCATTTGGAACGGCGATATGATCAACAAATGGGGGAGGGACGCGCCCGTCGAACTTGTTTTCGCGTTCACGGCCCTGTATGACGGCGGCGTCACAAAGACCGACGAGGCGACCGTTATCGCGGATACGTACGAGGATTACTGGCAGCTGCACCGTTACTATTAAGTAAGGTCCGCCAAGATCCGCCGTACGGACGCCGCGATCCTTGGGCGCCGGCCGCAAAATCGCCCGCTTTCCGCGAGGATGGGGACGTGAAAGCCCTCGGCCCAAAGGTGAGCGGGCGCCGGCCGACGAAGCAAGAAAGAAGGTGTGTCAAATCTTGAATACGGACAGCAACCTTATAATCGACGAGAAAATCCACGCGCACAGTAAAAAAGTGGGTGAAATAAGCAGGATATTGGCCGACGAGATCGGCTACTGTGCGGAGGAAGCGGTGTTTATCCGGGAAGTTTCCTCCCTGCACGATACGGGCAAGCAGTTCATTCCCCCGCAGATACTCCTCAAGCCCGGAAAACTCACGGACGCGGAGTTTGAGGTGGTCAAGGCCCACGCGTATATAGGCTACAGCTACCTGTTGAAAGAGGCGGTCAAGTTCCTCAATAAGGCCGCGGCGCAGGAAACGGGCGTCTCAGACGCCGACCGGAAGCGCATATTGCGCGCGGGCCTCGATGTGATCACGGAAAGTTTCGGGGATTTCAACGCGCGCATTTGCGAGGCGTGCCGCATTTACACGGAGGGGACGTGCGAATACCTCAAAACGGCGTCCGCCGTGTTCGTCGCGGCCGCGGTGGCGGCGGAACACCATGAGCGGGCCGACGGAAACGGCTATATGAACGAATGCGATATCAGCGAATACGCCAAGCTCGTTTCGGTGGCGGACGTGTTCGATGCGCTCGTTTCCAAACGCGTCTACAAGGCGCCTTGGCCGCAGGACGATGTTTTCGAGTACATGCGGCAAAACGCCGGAACGCAATTCGACGAACGATCGACGGACGCGCTCTTCTCGGGGAGGGAGAGGATAGTGGGGCTGTATAAATCCTGACCCAAACCGACGGATATACCCCATCCGAAAAAAATTTTTGTTGCAAAACGTGTTTTTTCGCAATATAATTGGGAAGAAACTATTATAAGGGGGGTATACATACCGCAAATGGGCAATGATAAATCACTGGTTATCGTGGAATCGCCGTCAAAGGCGAAAACCATAAGCAAGTTTCTCGGCGGCAAGTACAAGGTCGTCGCTTCCGTCGGACATGTTCGGGACCTGCCTAAGAGCAAGCTCGGCATAGATATCGATCGCAATTTTGAGCCGGAATACATCTCCATCAGGGGGAAAGGGGATGTGATCAAGGCCATGAAGAAAGAGGCCAAGTCCGCCGCCAAGGTCTTTCTCGCGACGGACCCGGACCGCGAGGGCGAGGCCATATCGTGGCATATCGCGCACCTTTTGGATTTGGACCGAAACGAGGCGAACCGCATCGTTTTCAATGAAATCACAAAGGACGCCATCAAGGGCGCGGTCAAGAATCCGCGGCCGATCGATCAAAATCTCGTGAACGCGCAGCAGGCGAGGCGCGTTTTGGACCGGCTCGTGGGCTACCAAATCAGCCCCCTGCTGTGGCGCAAGATCCGCCGGGGCCTGAGCGCCGGGCGCGTTCAGTCGGCGGCGCTGAAGATCATCTGCGACAGGGAAAAGGAGATCCGCAACTTCATTCCCAAGGAGTATTGGAATATCTCCGCCGTTTTGAAGAGCGCAAAGGGCGGCAAGGGGAGCAAGCCTTTCACGGCGAAACTGACGGAATACAAAGGAAAGAAGATATCGGCGGACAACCGCGCGGCGGCGGAGGCGATTGTCGCGGCGCTGGCGGCGGACGCCTACGCCGTCAAATCCATCGAGCGCAAGGAGCGGATCAGGAAGCCTTTCGCGCCCTTTACGACGAGCAGTCTGCAGCAGGAAGCCTCCTCCAAACTGGGCTTCTACACGAAAAAGGTCATGTTCGTGGCGCAGCAGCTCTATGAGGGCGTGGAGATCAAGGGCAGGGGCGCCGTGGGTCTGGTCAGCTACATAAGGACGGACTCCGTAAGGATATCCGCCGAGGCGCACGCCGCCGTCACGGATTACATCACGGCGCACTTCCCCAAGGGCTATCTCGGCAACCATTCTTACAGCAACAAGAAAAAGGACGTGCAGGACGCGCACGAAGCCATCCGGCCCACCTATGTGGAACTGCGTCCCGACGACATCAAGGATTCCCTGACCAAGGATCAGTACGCGCTCTACCGCCTGATCTGGACGCGCTTTGTGGCGAGCCGCATGGCGGCCGCGGTCTACGACAGCGAGGCCGTTGATATCGCCAACGGGGATTACGTCTTTCGGGCGAACGGTTCCACGCTGAAATTCGACGGGTTTTTGCGGATATACGACAGCGCGTCCGCGTCCGCCGGCGATGAAAACGAGGAGAAGCGCTTACCGCCGCTTTCAGAGGGCGAGGCGCTGACGCTTATGGACCTTTTGAGCGAGCAGAACTTCACGCAGCCGCCGTCCCGCTTCACCGAGGCCGGACTCGTCAAGGACCTCGAAGAAAAGAACATCGGCAGGCCCAGCACCTACGTGCCCATCATCGCGACGCTGACGGATCGAAAATACATCACGCGGGAGAAAAAGACGCTCTTCCCCACGGAACTCGGCTTTGTCGTGACGGAGCTGATGGAGAACTATTTCAAGGAGATCGTGGACACGGGCTTTACGGCGGATATGGAGGACAAGCTCGACGATATAGAGGTCAAAAACACCGACTGGAAAACCATCGTCGGCGAATTTTACGGCATATTGAAAGACGAGCTGCAGACGGCGGACGCGGAGATCGAAAAGGTCAAGATAGAGGACGAGGTGACGGACGAACTCTGCGAACTCTGCGGCAGGCATCTCGTGAAGAAATTCGGGCGTTTCGGCGAATTCCTCGCCTGCTCGGGCTATCCGGAGTGCAAGAACACAAAGCCCATCGTGAACAAGATCGATGTGAAATGCCCGCAGTGCGGGCGGGATATCGTGGCGAGGAAGAGCAAGAAAGGCAGGGTCTTTTACGGCTGCAGCGGCTACCCGGAATGCAATCGTATCTTCTGGAACAAGCCGGTGGAGCGGAAGTGCCCGCAGTGCGGCGCCCTGATGACTGAAAAAAAGACGAAGAGTTCCAATTTTGTGTGTTCAAACGCGGAATGCGGGTATAAAGAATAGCAATGGTGCGGAAAAGGCCGCACCGAGGGCGCGGTTAAACGCGGGAGGCAGGTATGACGCAATTTCACGCCACAACAATCGTCGCGGTCAGGCGCGGCGCGGACGACATCTGCATCGGCGGCGACGGGCAGGTTACGATGGGCGAAACCACGGTGATGAAGCGCTTTGCGAGAAAGGTCCGAAAGATATACAAAAATTCGGTCGTCACGGGTTTCGCGGGTTCCGTTTCCGACGCTTTCACCCTGACGGAAAAATTCGAGAAGAAGCTGGAAGAGCATTCGGGAAATTTGAAGCGGGCGGCGGTGGCGCTGGCGCAGACTTGGCGCTCCGATCACGCGATGCGCCATCTGGAGGCGCTCATGGTGGCGGCCGACAAGGATTGTCTGCTCGTGATCTCCGGGAACGGCGAGGTGATCGAACCCGATGAGAATTTCATCGCGATCGGATCGGGCGGCAATTTCGCCTATGCCGCGGCCAACGCGCTCTACAAGCACACGGAGATGGACGCGGAGGCAATCGTGCGCGAGGCTCTGGCTATAGCGGCGGCTATTTGTGTTTACACGAATGACAGTATCTCCGTCGAGAAGTTATAGAGGGGTGAATGGTATGGCAAGCAATTTCAACGCGATGACGCCCAAGGAAATCGTTCGGGAGCTTGACAAATACATTATCGGACAGGATCAGGCCAAGAAGTCCGTGGCGATCGCGCTCAGGAACAGATACAGACGAAGTCTGCTTCCCGATGAGATGCGGGAGGAAATCACGCCCAAGAACATCCTGATGATGGGACCCACCGGCGTCGGCAAGACCGAGATCGCGCGGCGGCTCGCGCGGCTGATGGACGCGCCTTTCGTGAAAGTGGAGGCAACCAAGTTTACGGAGGTCGGCTATGTGGGCCGGGACGTGGACTCCATGGTGCGCGATCTTGTGGAGGCGTCGATCCGCATTACGAAGCAGAGCCGGCTTCAGGAGAAATACAACATAGCCGACGAGATAGCCGAGGAAAAGATCATCGAATCCATCATCCCGGGCAAGAAGAAATCCACGCAGCAGCAGGGGGGCGTTCGCGGACCTTTCGATTTCATACTCGGCGGCGGTTATCAGCAGAACAAGCAGGACCCGAACGAGGGGAAAAACGAGTTGCCGGAGTCCGAGACCGAACTCGCGCGGGAGCAGGTGCGGCAGCAACTGCGGGACGGTCTGCTCGAAGAACAGTTCATCGAGATAGAGGTTACGGAGGCGCCCAAGAGCAGCCAACTCGATCTCGGCAACGAGGGCATGAGCATCGCCATAGGCAATATATTCGGCGATATGCTGCCGCAGAAGAAGAAAAAGAAGAAAGTCCGCGTGAAAGACGCGCGGAAGATTCTCAGAGAGCAGGAGGCGCAGAATCTCATCGACATGGATCAGGTCACGTCGGAGGCTCTGGAAAACGCCGAGCAGAACGGCATTATCTTCATCGATGAGATCGACAAGATCGCCTCCGGCGGCGGCTATCGTTCGGGCGCCGACGTTTCGCGGGAGGGCGTGCAGCGGGACATACTGCCGATCGTCGAGGGCAGCGTGATCAATACGAAGTACGGACCCGTCAAGACGGATCACATATTGTTCATCGGGGCGGGCGCTTTCCACATCTCAAAGCCCACGGACCTCATCCCGGAATTGCAGGGGCGCTTTCCGATACGCGTGGAGCTTGAAAATCTGACGAAAGAGGCTTTCGTACAGATTCTCACCGTTCCCGAGAACGCGCTGCTCAAACAGCACAAAATGCTTCTCGAAACCGAGGGGATCAAGGTGGTGTTCACGGACGACGCGGTGGACGAGATCGCGACGATCGCGACGCTGACGAACGAGCAGACCGAAAACATAGGCGCCAGACGTCTGCACACGGTCATGGAAAAGCTGCTCGAGGACATCTCTTTCAACATCCCCGATCTGGAGGAGGCGGAGATTGTGATCGACGCGGAATATGTCAAGGAGAAGTTTGCCGACCGCATACACGCGGACGACATCGACAAGTTCATCTTATAGCGCAGTCCCCGGGCGCCCTGCGGTCTCGCCGCGGGGCGTTTTTTCGCAAAACGGGACATCCAAAGGGGCCTTGCCGGCGCCGGGGGGCCTTGACGCCGCGCAAGAGGGTATGCCGCGCTGCCCGCCGGGCGGAAAAACGGACGGAGAGGGAATGGCTTTTGTCCTTGACGCAGGCGCGATTTTCGCGGCAACGGTGTTGGAATTTTTTGAAATGTCAAATAATTTTATATTTACAAACAATAAAAATAATATATAATAAATACATGACTTTGTTTATTCAAATTTGGCGTCGTTCAAGTTCGACGTGAATTCTTCGGTTCGCCGTACGGCGCGTGCGCGCGTCGGTGAAAAGCTCCCATTCGGAGGACACCCAAAAGTGGAAAAAAGAAGTATTTTGGACAAGGTTCGCAAAATGAATTGGGTTCTGCAGGAAAGCACCTCGGGCGCGTTCTCTTTCGACGAACTCTGCGCTATTTTGAGCGATTTGATGGATGCGAACGTGTATATCGCCAATCTGCGCGGCAAGATGATCGGCGTCCATTACAAGATCAAATCCGACAGCGCCGCAATCCCGGACCCCGAGACGGGCAAGGAGAAGTTCCCGAACGAATACAACGAAGCCCTGCTGAAAGTGGTAAAAACGGAAAGCAATATGACGGCGGAGGAGTCCCTGAAGATTTTCAAGTACAATTACGACACCTATGACAAGCTGCATACCATCATTCCGATCTTCGGGGGCGGGGAACGGCAGGGCACGCTGATCCTGACGCGCTATCAGCCCGAGTTCAACGACGAGGACCTGATCCTCGGCGAGTACGGCGCGACGGTTATGGGCCTTGAAATCCGGCGGATCGATACCATAGAAAAGGAAACGGAGTCGAACAAGCGCAACGTGGTGCGCATGGCCATCGGCACGCTGTCCTATTCGGAGGTGGAGGCGGTGCAGCGTATCTTCGCGGAACTGACGGGAACAGAGGGCCTGCTGGTGGCCAGCAAGATCGCGGACCGTTCGGGGATCACGCGCTCCGTGATCGTGAACGCGCTGCGGAAGCTGGAGAGCGCGGGCATTATCGAATCCCGTTCCCTCGGCATGAAAGGCACGCACATCCGAATATTGAACGAAAAGTTTATGGAAGAACTTAGCAAAATTAATAATCATTAACAATAAAGAAAAGGATTTTATGCGTTTTAACGACGACAACGTCGTGATCGCGGATGCGTTTTGCAGGGCGATTCTCGTGGGCATAGAGGACGCGCGGGATACCGCCCGCTCGATGGACGAACTCGCGGCCCTCGCGGAGGCGGCCGGCGCCGAGGTCGCCGGCGTTCTGCTGCAGGCCAGAGAACGCCCCGATCGCGGCACATATATCGGACGCGGCAAGCTGGAGGAACTCGCGGCGTTCTGCGCGAGCGCGGAGGTCGATACCGTCATTTGCAACGACGAACTCTCCGGCATACAGCTTCGGAACATCGAGGATAAACTCGGTCTGCGCGTCATCGATCGCACCATACTGATCTTGGACATATTCGCCGCGCGCGCCGGTTCCAAGGAGGGCAAATTGCAGGTGGAGCTGGCGCAGCTTCGCTACAGGCTGCCGCGGCTTTCGGGCTTCGGCAAGGCCCTTTCCTCGCTCGGCGGCGGTATCGGCACGCGGGGACCGGGCGAGAAGAAACTGGAGACGGACCGGCGGCACATCCAAAGCCGCATGGATGAGATCAGGCGGGAACTCAAGGAGGCGGCCTCTCACAGGGCGGTGCAGCGCGCGCGGCGCAAGAAGAGCGGTCTGCCGCTGGTCGCGCTCGTCGGCTACACGAACGCCGGGAAGTCCGCCGTCATGAATCACATCTTGCGCGCGACCGAAAACGGGGACAAGACGGTTCCCGAAAAGGACATGCTCTTCGCGACGCTCGATCCCTATCGGCGCAGAATCCGTCTGCGAAACAACAAGGAATTCATCCTCATCGATACGGTGGGCTTTGTGAGCAAGCTGCCGCATTCGCTCGTGAAAGCGTTTCGCTCCACGTTGGAGGAGGTCGCGGACGCGGATCTTCTCGTTCACATCGTTGACGGCGCCCGGGCCGATTGCGACTTTCATATCAAGGTCGTTTCGGAGGTCCTCGCGGAACTCGGCGCCTCGGGCAAGGATATGATCACGGTGTACAACAAGAGCGACTTGATCTGCGCGCCCGCGCAGTTGTTCCCGATAAGCCCCGGCGCCTTGGCGGTTTCCGCCGTGCGCGGCGACAACATGGACAGGCTGCTCGCGGACATAGAATCGGCGATATTTTGGGATCTGCGCCCCGTTCGTCTGCTGATCCCCTACGACAGGGGGGACCTCGTTTCCTATCTCAGCGAAAAGACGCCCGTTTCGGCGCGCGCGTATACGGAGGACGGGACGCGCGTGGATACGAAGCTGCGGGAGGCCGATTGCCGGCGTCTCGATCGCTACATTGTGCGGGACGAGGCGCCATGATCCGCTGTACAAGCGTGCTTTGCGAGGCGGAACGGGAGCGGATCATCGAGAAATCGCGCTTCATCGCTTGCGTGCGGCCCGTGCGGGACCGGGCGGCGGCGGAGGCTTTCTTTGCGGCCCGCAGGACGCTTCACCGCGGCGCTGCGCATAACGTCCCCGTCTTTGTGATAGGCGAAAAGGGCGCGTTGCAATGGGCCTCGGACGACGGCGAACCGCAGGGTACGTCCGGGGCGCCGATTCTGCGCTTGCTTCTCGCGGAGGGCTTGACGGACGTCGCCCTGCTTGTGACGCGCTATTTCGGCGGCGTCAAGCTGGGTACGGGCGGTTTGGCGCGGGCCTACGCGGGCGTCGCGCGGCTGGCCGTGGAGGCGGCCGGTATCTGCGACATCGACGAACAGGTCCTCCTGACCTACCGCATCGATTACAGTTTGCTCGGAAGATTGCAAAACCGCGCGCGGCAGGACGATCTGTTCCGGATCAAGGATACCGTTTTCGGCGAGGCCGTGATCGTGACGCTGGCAGGCCCCGTCGAACACGCGGACGCGCTCGCCGCCCTGGTCGCGGACATGAGCGCCGGGGCGGGCGAACTGCTCACGCGCGAAACGGAATTCGTTCGGATCGCGCGGCGGTAGACGCGCGGGGCGGCGGGAGCGCCGCTAAAACAGCCCGATCGCGTTCAGCAGGATCAGCGCGATGGCCGCGGGCGCGATGTATTTTATCGCGACGGGGTAGAGTTTTGCGAGGATGCCGTTCGGATGTTCGGCGCCCGTCAGGAATTCCTCTTTCGATGTCGCCGTGCCGAGACGGAAGATGATGAAGAGCGTGCCGAGCAAGCCCGTGATCGGAAGCAGGAAGTCGTTCGCGAACTTATCCAGAAAGCTGAAATAGTCGAGTCCCAAGATGTGAAAGTCCGAAAGCGGGCCGAAAGAGAGCGCGGCCGGCGCGCCGAAGATCGCGAGGACGACGCAGATGATCGCGAGGCCCTTGCGCCGCGACAAGCGCAGTTCATCCTCCAGGAAGGTGAGCGGGACCTGCATCAAGCTCATGATGGAGGTGAGCGCGGCGATGAAGAGCAGGAGGAAGAAGAGGGCGGAGAACAGTTGGCCGGCCGGCATCTTCGCGAACGCGCCGGGCAGGGTGACGAAAGCGAGGCCCGCGCCCTGTCCCGGATCGAAGCCGAGCGCGAACACCGCCGGAAAGACGGCCAGACCCGCGAGCAGGGCGATCAGCGTGTCCATCGTGATGATGGATACGGTCGCGCGCATCAGATCGGCGCTTTTCTTCATATAACTCGCGTAGGTGATCATGATACCCATGCCGAGGCTCAGCGAATAGAACGAATGCCCGAGCGCGTCGAGAACCCCCGTGATTCCCAATTTTGAAAAATCCGGAAAGAACAAGAAGCGCACGCCCGCGAGGGCGCCGGGCAACGTGACGGAGCGCAGGGCCAGCACGAGCAGTATGCCGCCGAGAAGCGGCATCAATATCTTGTTCCAGCGCTCGATGCCGGCCGAGACGCCGCCGATCAGAATGAACGCGGTCAGCAGCAGCGCGAAGCAGGAGAACAGCATGGCCTTTCCGCCCGCCGAAAAGACGGCGAAAGCGGCGGCGCTGTCGCGCGTAACGGCCCCCCAGTTGAATATACTCTCAAACACGTAGCCGACGGACCAGCCGGCCACGACGGGATAGTAGAACAGGATCACGGTCGAGGCCAGCACGCCCACCATGCCGACGAGCCGCCAGGCCGTACCCGGCGCGAGCGCTTGGAACGCGCCGACGGCGCCAAACCCGCCGCGTCTGCCTATGGTCAGCTCCGCGATCAGCACGGGCGTTCCCACGAGCAGCACGCAGAGGATGTAAATCAGCAGGAACGCGCAGCCGCCGTTAATACCCAAAATGTAACTAAAACGCCATATATTTCCGAGTCCGACGGCGCTCCCCACAGCCGCCATGACAAGTCCGAATTGGGACGCAAAGCTGTCCCTTTCCGCGTTGCGCGATATATTCCCTTTCATGATCCCCCCTGTTCCCTCCGATTCTCTCCGATCCCCTTGCGCGCGGTCTATCCCACGTAGTTCACATTGTCGGCCGCGGGACGCGGACGGCCGAATTTGTCCGCGCCGGCGTACCCGAGAAGCATCCCGACCAGAGGCTTACAGCCGGCGGGAAGCCCAAGCCGCGCGAAGAAAGCGCCGCCCGCGCCGAGTACCTGTATCGGCGAACCGACGAAGCAGGAACCGAGGCCGAGGTCCGTCGCCGCGAAGCTCATGGCCGTGACGGCGTTGCATACGCTGGACATGCCGCGCGCCGGGTCCTCCGCGGAGAGGACGATCAGCACGGGCGCGTGATAGAGCGGACGATAGCCGGGAAGCGCGGCGCGTCCGCGCGCGAATTCGTTGTCGGAATTCTTCATGGCGGAAAGCGTCGCCTCGTCGATCTCTCCGAGCAAAGCCTTATCGCGGATGACCGTCATATGAAAGGCGCCGCCCAGCGGCGCGCGGTTGCCCGCCCACAGAATCTTTTCGAGCTTCTCCCGCTCGATCGGCTGTTCTGTGTAATCGCGGGCGCTCTTCCTGTTTTCGATCGCTTTCAAAGTTTCCATCGTATCTTCCTTTCCCGTACGCCGTGTGAACGTTTACGGAATCAGTATATCACAGCTTCCTTATTTACACAATCGGCAGCCGGTTATTATTGATTTTCCGTTTGAGTCTGGCATACCGGAATAGTTGAGTATTATATACGCGCTTTATACGCCGTATTGAGAAGATGGGGAGCGCGGCGGGGGCGGTGTCAGTCCCCGGCGTTTGCGGGCCGCTCGGTCTCGGCGCTTTCCAGCGCGAAGCGCACCGCCATGCGCTTGTCGGCTGTTTTTATGGGGGTGCAGGTGATCAGCGTGCAGCAGGCGAAGCCTTGGTTCATGATCACGCTCCAGTCCGTGGGTTCCACGACTTTCCTGTCCAAAAAGACGTAGGTGTAGCGCTTCCCGCCGTACAGGAGATAAACGCGGTCGCCCTCGCCGGGCTTGTCGAGGTCGTAGAAGAATTTGCGGGAGCGGTGGCCCGCGATGCTCACGTTGCGGTCGCCCTCGCCCGGCATGTTGGAATATTCAAACAGGCTCGGTCCCCTGCTCAGATCGGCGCGTGAGGTGCCGTCGCTTACCGCCGCTTCCAGCTTCAGTTTGGGGATGATGAGCGTCATGTCGCCGTCCCGGTAGTCCTCCCGTTCGCCCGTGACGTACAGGAGTCCGTTCAAATCCGCGTCCGCCGGTATTTCCACGTAGGTGATATCGGCGGTTTCCGGAGTGTCGAGCGCGCTTTCGGCGAAGTCCCTGCCGATCAGCCTGTCTATGAAAGCGTCCAGAATATTGTCCGGCCGATACGGGCGCGTCAACTCGAACAGCAGCACGAGGACGGTCAAGGCGATGAGCGCGGCCAGAAGCGGCCGCAGCCGCGCGAGGCGGGAATCCGTTTTCACGGGTCCGGTTCACTCCTTTTCGCGGCCTCGCAAAGAGGGCGCCGAGGCGCCCCCTTTGCAGGACCGTACAGAACAAAAAGAGAAAGGGATGTCCGCCCGGGCGATTAACGGTCGCCCGGGCGGAACGGCCGGGTCCGAAGCGGCGCATTGTCTCTTTGTTCCCTGATATTGTTGTCGCGGCGGGAAAACGCGCGGGCATACAGTCGGTCCCGCGCCCGCCCCTCTCGGGGCGGGGCTTTTCACGCCGCCTTGTTCGCTTTTTTGCGGCTTTTGGCGCCGATTGCGATGTAGAGCGCGATGAGGACCGCGAGCGCGAGGGCCGCGGGCGTGGCGTAGGTCATCAGTCCGCCCGTCTGCGGCAGGGACAGCGGGGTTTCGGGGTCCGCTATGATCACCACCTCGGGATCCTCGGGGTCCCCCGTCAGCGTGACGAGGGGCGTATCCTCGTCCTCGATCTCGGTCAAGGGGCCGTCGTCGAGGGGCGTCGCGCCGTCCGGGATCACCGTGACGGGGCCGACGGGATCATCCGAATCGCCGATGTCTCCGGCGTCCGCCTGCGTTGCGATGAATATCCAGTTTACGGCGCAGAGACTGTTGAAATATTCGTTGCCCAAGTCCTCCGGCACCGTGAGCTTCACCTCGATCTCGCCGTGCCGGTTCGCGGCCAGCGTGCCGAGGGCGGCGCCGTTTGCCGCGTAGAGATCGCCGGCTCCCACTCCGCCGAGTGTGCCCGTGTAAAGGGGGGCGCCTCCGTACGTGACCGTCACGCTTATCCTTGAAAGGAGGGCGTCCGTCGCCGTCTTGCCCGCAAAGTCCTCTTCGAGGACCTCTGCTTTGCCCTTGGTCAGGACTTCGGCCCGCAGGCGAAAGATCGTCTCGGCGTCGCTTCGGTTGCGCAGCTGCACCTTGACCGTCCTTTCCGCGCCCGGCGCGAGTTCTTTCGTCATCTCGCCGAAGAGATCGTTCAGGCTGCCGTAGGTCCGGACGCCCACATAGCTCCATTCGTTGCCCGCGCCGGCCTCACGGTCGAAATCGGCCGCGTTTTCGTTCGCCGCGAAAGCGGCGAGCGGTCCGGCCAGGATCAAGAGCGCGCTCGTCAGCACGGCGGCGGCCGTCCTTGTGTGTTTTCTCATGCTTTTCTCCGGTCTGCCGCCTTCCGCGCGGCCTGCCTCGGGGTTTTTGTGTTTACGGTCGCGTTTGCGTTCGCCCCGGCCGGGTCCCCGCGGAAGCG
>JAITKU010000066.1 GCA_031278255.1 Eubacteriales Family XIII. Incertae Sedis bacterium
CTCCTTGTACCCGGGATGAATGCTGAGCATCTCGGCCGCATCGAGAAAGCTGTCGGAAATTATGTTAAAAAACACCTTTCTTCCGTTCAGAAAACGAATCTGTTCCTCCACCCACGCAAACAGAATCTCAAAGGTCAATTTCTCCAAGGGGAACAGTTTCGCTTGATTTTCGGCTATGTCCAAAATTTCGAGCGGTGTGGAAAGCTCCGGAATCTTCGCGCGCATGAGGGCCTCATAACCGAAAACGGAGCCGTCGCGCATGTCCACGATCGGCTGAAACGCGAAATGGATCCCCCTCTCGTCCAGCAGTGTTTCCAACGCGACCTGCTTGTTGAAAAAATCCTTGTTCTTGGAATATATCCTGCTGTCAAAGCGGGCTATGCTGCCCCTGTTTCGCCGCTTCACCTCATACATGGTATAGGCGGCGAACTTGATCAACTCGTCCACGAAATAGGTATCCTGCGGATATAAGGCGACGCCCACGGAAGCGCGAAACTTATGTACGACCCCGCGGATCGAGAAAACGCACTTGTTCATCTGCTCCCACACAAAGGTCCGCACCTCGTCAAAGGCGGTTTCCGCATCGTCAAAGCCGTGCAGGTACAGCGCGAATTCATCCCCGGATAAACGGGCCGCCAAGCCGTTGTTGTCCCCGAATACCCGAAAAATCCGCGCGGCCTGCCGGATGTATTTGTCTCCCGCCTCGCGGCCGAAAGTGTCATTGATGTGTTTCAGGTTGTCCAGGCCGCTGCACAGCAGCACCCCGACCTCCTCCGGCCGGGCGTTGATCAGATCGTACACCCCGCGCATAAAGAAGTTGCGATTGAGCAGATCGGTGTCGCTGTCGTGTCTGGCAAGATACTCCATCGCCTCCCGGCGCTGCCTGAGCTGCCGCGTCATCTCGTTGAAACCGTCGGAGAGGCTGCCCATATACTCCACGACCTGCTGATAGTCCCCCTGTGCCACCCGCCCGATCTGCCACGTGATGTGAACGAGTTTGGAATGCAAACTCTTCAGGCTCATGGACAAAAAATTGTCCCGTTGCGGCGGCGGAACCGAAAAATTGCCTTGGGCGATCTCATTGGCATAGTCGTTCAATCCCTCAAGGTTTTGGCACAACTGTATCATGAGCCTGCGGGTTTCGCTTTCCGGCACAGACTCTGAAAGGGTGCGCGCCTTGCGCACATCGCCGGCCAAAAGCCGACGCAACGCTTCGTTGATCGCGTTCTGATGACGGTTTTCTTTCATTGCAACCTTCCATTCGCTGCGGCGCGACACGAACCGGCCGAAAAAAGCGGACCGGTCGCTCGTATCGCACCCCGGCGCACCGCGACCTTTTTGGGCACGCCGCGGCACGCATCCGTTTCCCCATCATCAAATAAGTTTCTTTGTCTCTCCGCATTCTCGCGTCCTTTTTCCGCGATAATACGGCCCCCCCCCGATCTTGCGCCGGGGGCTTTTCGCCGCCGTTTACACGGCGGGCTGTTCCGGATAAGCGTTAAAACGGCAAACCGTACCGCCGGTCGCCCAGCAGTCCACCTCCACCGCCACGAAATCCCTCTTCGTATAGGTTCCAAAGACGCCGGCGATGAAGCCCTCGTCGTACCAGCAGACGGTTTGACCGCTCACGGGCAAGCCGGAACAGTCCAGATCCTCCTCCACCGTCAGAACGAATTCCAGCGACTCCGTATCCGTTTTTTCCATCCGCAGAATGCCGATCTTCAGCTCGCGCAGCGTCTTTTGAAGCTCCGCGATAAACGCGCTGAACGGCAGGCTGTTGTCCAAAAGCTTCTCCGTAAAGGCCCTGCCCGCCCGCAGACCCGCGCGGCGAAAGATCTCATGGGCCTGCTCCGTTCCGTAAGAATCGCACAACTCGTCCATCAGGGTATATTGCATCAAGCGATATACCGATACCGGCATTTCCTGCCCGATCTTGCCCCGTCCCACGGTCAGATTCCCCAAACGTTCCCAATCAAAGGCCCGCATCTGTTCCATTCCTAACCCCTCCTTTCTCATACGATAAACGATCGATCCCATCGCGCTTTCCCGGCGTTTCATGGTAGGCGCGCGCCTCTTTGCAATCCGCCTCGATTTGGCGCACGAGGCATTCCGTATTCTCAAAACGCCGTTCCTCCCTGAGTTTTTTCAGGAAAGCGACGCAGACGGACTGTCCGTAAAGCTCTCCGCTGAAATCCAGCAAATGCGTTTCGACGAGCCGCCGTCCCTCCCCGTCCACGGTGGGACGGACGCCCACGTTGGTCACGCCGGCCAGACGCCGGCCGGATACGCCGCATTCGGTCACGTAGACCCCATGCGCGGGAACGGACATACCGGCGTCCAAGTGCATGTTCAGTGTCGGGAATCCGAAAGTTCTGCCTACGCGATTGCCCTCGATCACCACGCCCTTGATAAAATAATTCCGGCCCAAAAAGCGCGCGCATTCCTCCATGCGCCCCTCCGCGATCAGCGTGCGGATCAGGGAACTGCTGACGATCGTACCGTCCGCGCGCACGGCGTCCATGACGTGTACGGGAAAACCCAGCGCCGCGCCGGACGCGCGCAGACTCTCGGCGTCGCCCTCGGCCCTATAGCCGTAATGGAAATTGAAGCCGCAGAAAGCCTCCGCCATATTGAAAGCGCCGCGCAGCAGTTCCTCCACAAAGCTTTCCCGCCGCATACGGCAAATCCGCTCCGTGAAAGGCAGAGAGAACAGATAATCGACGCCCAGAGCCTCGATCGTTGCGGCCTTGTCGTCCGGATATTGGATATTCCGCACGACGATCTTGCCGGCGAGCGCATTCTTGGGGTGGTTTGAAAAGGTGAAAACGGCACTCTTCAGCCCGCTCCGCGCGGCGCCGGATACGGCGCGTCCGATCAACGCCGTGTGCCCCTTGTGCATTCCGTCGAAGCTGCCCATCGCAAGCGCTGTTTTTTCAATGTTCCGTATATCCGCAAGCCGTGTAAATGTAATCATAACTCCCGCAATACCTTTTCCGCGCGAAGCGCGTCCGGTCCGAATCTTCCCACGCCGAGAAACACGCGTCCGCGGCGGTCCGTATCGCCGTAAACCCGGCAAAGGGCACGCGCGCCCGCGGTCTGCCGCGCGGCGTCATGAGTCGAGGTTTTGACACGCATACCGTGCGAAAAGGCGGAAGCCTCTTCGCTGTGAAGCGTCACCGCCGGAAAATCCCCCAGGGGCGCGTCGAGCGCCGTCAGTATGCCGCCCGGGAGGGCATCCGACGAAAACGCGGCTTCCAGCGCCTCGACCGTATGCGCGTCCTCGAGCGCGAATATGCCGGAAGCCGTGCGGAGGAGTCCGCTCATGGCCGCGCCGCAGCCCAACATCCGGCCCATATCGTGGCAGAGCGTCCGCATGTAGGTTCCCTTGGAGCATTCCGCTTCAAAGACCACAAGACCCCGCGCCATATCGATACGCTTGATATCCAGACTGAAAATCTCTATCCCGCGCGCGGGTATATCCACCGTCTTGCCGGCCCGCGCGTACTCGTACAGCTTCTTTCCGCCTATCTTGACGGCGGAATAAGCCGGCGGCGTCTGCATCTGCGGACCGACGAAGAAGCCCGCCGTTTCCGCGATCATGCGTTCCGTGAGACGCGCGATGAAACCGCTTTCCGCCTCAAAGTTCACGCGGCCCCACACATCCTGCGTATCCGTCGCGATACCGAGCCGCATTTCACACCGGTAGCGCTTGCGGTCGGCCGCAAGGTATTCCGTAATGCGCGTGCCCTTGCCCACGCACAGGGGGAGTACGCCTACGGCCATTGGGTCCAGCGTCCCCGTATGCCCGACGCGTCCGGTACCGCTGATCCGCCTGAGAAAATCCACCGCGTCGTGCGAGCTCATGCCGGCCGGCTTCAGGAGGTTGACGATACCGTCCGCCCCTGCGGGCGCGCGGCTCATGAGAGGCGCTCCGCGAGCTGCCGCATCAGCAGGGCTTTCACATCCGCAACGCTGCGGTTTGTCACCGTAAAGCCGGCCGCCCGCGCGTGTCCGCCGCCGCCGTTTTCCGCGGAGAACGCGGCCGCGTCGAAGTCCCGCTTCGAGCGCAGACTGACCTTGATCGTGCGTGCGCTCTTTTCTTTCAGGAGGCAGGCGAGTTCCACGCCCCTTATATCGCGCAGGGCCTCCGCGACGCCGTCCGTCTCGTCGAGCCGGCCGCCCGTCTCTTTCAGCATCTTCTGCGTAATGCAGGAGATCACGGCCCGCCCGTTCGCAAAGCGTTCCGCCTCGCCCAGTATGCGCGATTCGAGCAGACGCTTCTCCATGCGCTCGTTTTGGTAGAGCAGGATGGAGATTTCGGAGGTCCGAACCCCGATCGTATGCAGTTCCGCCGCGATGAGATGTGTCTTGCGCGTCGTGTTGGAATACTGAAATCTCCCCGTGTCCGTGACGATACCGACGTAGAGCGCGCCGCCGATCTCCGCGTCGATCCCGACGCCGAGAAGCGGGATCAGATCGTATATGATCTCGGCCGTGGCCGCCGCGCCCTCGTCTATATGGTTCAGGTCGAGAAGAGGCGCGGAGGTCTTGTGGTGATCGATGCACATCGCGAGCGCGCCGGAGCCGAAGAGCGCTTTCCTCTTCGGGAAACGCCGATATTCATTGCAATCGACGCACACGCAAACATCCGGGCGGGCGGGCAGCGCGGGATCCTCGGTGCAATAGCCCCTGTCCAGAAAGGAAACCATGTCCGGCAATTCCTCTTCTATGACCACATGCGCCGTCTTTCCCGCCTTTCGGAGCGCGGCGCAAAGCGCGACGGACGAACCCAACGCGTCCCCGTCCACGGAGACATGCGGGAAGAGCAAAACGGTATGCGCGGCGCAAAGCGCGGCGGCGATTTCTTCGAGGCTGTTGTTCTTCTTCATGCGTCTGTGCCGTTCCCCGAACGCAAGCTTTCAAATATATGATCCATGCGGCGTCCGTACTCCGAGGACGCGTCGATTTTGAAGATCAGGTCGGGCGTGTGCTTGAGTTGCAAACGCGCGCCTATCTCCCGCCGCAGAAGCCCCTTGGCCCTGTGGAACGCGTCCAAAACCTCCCGTTTCTCGCCCTCGTCCGCGGCGTCGCGATCCGGATCGCAGGAAACCATGACGTAGAGCGTCGCATAACTCCCGTCGCCCGTCACCTCCACGTCGGATATGCCGGCCAGGCGCCTGAGTCCCGGGTCCTTGAGTTCGCGCAGGAAGAGTTCGCTGACGATCCGGCGGATTTCCTCGGCCATCCTGTCTTTTCTGTATGATCGTTTCATCGGGATCAATCCCTCTTCGTTTCCTCCATCTTGAAGGCTTCTATTTCGTCGTTTTCTTTGATGTCGTTGAAATTCTCGATACCTATGCCGCATTCGTAGCCCTGCGCCACCTCCCGCACGTCCTCCTTGAAACGCCGGAGCGAGGATATCTTGCCCTCATGGATCACGATGCCGTCACGCACCAAGCGAATCTCCGCGTTCCGCAACATCTTCCCGTCGGTGACATACGCGCCGGCGACGATGCCGGCACCCGGCACCTTGAAGATATTCCTGACCGCGGCCCGCCCGAGTACAAGCTCGTGGAACACGGGATCGAGCATACCTTTCATCGCGGCCTCCACCTCGTCTATGATCTCATAGATGACGCGATAGGTCCGAATCTCGACGCTTTCCCGTTCCGCAAGGCTCGTCACGGCCGTACTCGGGCGCACGTTGAAAGCGATGATGATGGCGCCGGCCGTGCGCGCGAGCATGACATCGGATTCCGTGACGGTTCCGACACCCGTATGCAGGAGTTTGACGGAAACGTTTTCGTTCCTCAGCTTCTCGATCGACGCGGCGATGGCGCCGACAGAGCCTTGCACGTCCCCCTTTACGATGAGCGCCAGTTCCTTTGTCTCGCCCTCCTGTATCCTGTTGAACAGCTGTTCGAGCGTCGTGCTGGCGTTCTTGACCATGACCTCCTGCCGCAGACGTATCCGCCGGTTTTCCGCGATATCGCGCGCGATGCGGTCCTCCCTGACGGCGTTGAATTCGTCGCCCGCCTCGGGAACCTCCGTCAGGCCCAGGATTTCGACGGCCGTGGCCGGACCCGCGCTCTTGATCGCCTTGCCCTGAAAATCCGTCATGGCGCGTATGCGGCCGCTGGAAGTCCCGGCGACGACGCTCAGACCGGTTTCGAGCGTGCCGTTCAGCACGAGCAGGGTGGCGACGGGACCTTTGGCCTTGTCCAAACGCGCTTCTATGACCGTGCCGAGGGCCAAGCGCTTCGGATTCGCTTTGAGTTCGAGCATGTCCGCCTGCAGGAGGATCATCTCGAGCAGGTTCACGATACCCTCGCCCGTCTTTGCGGAAACGGGCGCGCAGATCGCGCTGCCGCCCCAGTCCTCCACGAGTATGCCGTTATCCGAAAGCTCCTGCTTCACCTTGTCCGGATTCGCGCCCGGCTTGTCGATCTTGTTGAGCGCGACGAGGATCGGCACGCCGGCGGCCTTTGCGTGGCTGATGGATTCGACGGTCTGCGGCTTCACGCCGTCGTCCGCCGCGACGACGAGTACGGCGATGTCCGTGACGTGCGCGCCCCTGGCGCGCATGGCCGTGAAAGCCTCATGGCCCGGGGTGTCGAGAAAGACGATGCGGCGACCGTTGATCGTGACCTCCGATGCGCCGATGTGCTGCGTGATACCGCCGGCCTCTCCCAGGGTTACGTTCGTCTTTCTGATGGCGTCGAGCAGGGAGGTCTTGCCGTGATCCACGTGCCCCATGACCGTGATGATGGGCGGCCGCGGCGCGAGGTCCTCCTCCGCGTCCTCGAAGCGTTCCAGTCCCTCCTCGACGAGGGCGTCCTCCACCTTGCCGATCGCGACAAAAACGCCGAGTTCTTCCGCGAGGACGAGTACCGTGTCCTCATCGATGTTCTGATTGATGTTGGCCATGACGCCGAGGCGCATGAGCCGCATAATGACCTCCGAGCTGCTCTTTCCCACCTGCTCCGCGAAGCCCGCCACCGTGATCGGGACGTTGATCAACACGGTGCCCGGAGCGAGAACGGCCGGGGCTTCCCTGTCGCTCTGCGCCGGTCTGGGCGCGGGCCTTTGTCTGCTTCGCGCTTTCAGCGGCGCCTTTTCAAGGGAACGCTCGGGGTAGACCTCTTTTTTCTTGAGGCCGCTGTACTTATCCCGCTCTTTTTCCGCCGTCTTGCGGATATCGGGCTTGCCGTCCTTTTTCTTCGCGGCGGCGGCCGGTCTGCCGGGCACTCCGGGTTTTGCGGGTCTGCCGGGCGTGCCGGGGCGCGCGGGTCTGCCGTCCGCTCCGGGGCGCGCGGGACTGCCGTCCGCTCCGGGGCGCGCGGGCCTGCCGTCCGCTCCGGGGCGCGCGGGTCTGCCGTCCGCTCCGGGGCGCGCGGGTCTGCCGTCCGCGCCGGGGCGCGCGGGTTCGTTCTCTGGCTCTGCGGCGGGTTTCCGTTCACCGACGGCGGGCGCCGCGCGCGCGGC
>JAITKU010000112.1 GCA_031278255.1 Eubacteriales Family XIII. Incertae Sedis bacterium
GTCTCATCGATATACCGCCGGGGAGCGGCGGATTGAAAGCGGGGGATCGCGTTTTTGTGCTGCTCTTTCCCGGCGCGGCGGTATTTTGATATGCGACCGCCGTCACTCTGGGTACACGTAGGCGCGCATGCTCGCTGCGGTGGCCGCAAAGAACGCGGCCCCGGAATAGCCGGCTTTGAGGCCACTGAAAAAGTCGGCATTGGGCGCAGAACACATGGGGACGGTTCATTTGTGTAACACATACAATGTTGGAATTGTGCGATTTACCGGCATGGGCCACAGTGCCAAACCTGCCCAATACACAAAAGAACCGTCCCCGTGTGTACTTTGTCAGTGACCTCCTTCGCCCTTGGCCCTTCGCCCCGGCCCCGTAACGGGCAAAAATGGCGTGGTGGTTGAGTGGCTTCAATTTAGATTGCTTTTGAAAATCTTGCAAGAACGCCGGCAATATGCTATACTAAAAAAGCTTGGTCCCATGATTGTGTAAGCCTTGGCGCGCAAGCACGCCGGATGCAGGAGGAAAAACCGTATTGGAAGTCGAATTGAAATACAAAATCCACGACAAAAAGCTGCTGACGACAATTCCGAACGACGAATATCTTGTCGGCATCGAAGAAAAAGGCACGCGTGAGCAGCTGTTCATGAAGGCCGCGTACTTTGACACGGAAGACTACATCCTGTCGGAAAACGACATCGCCTTTCGCGTCCGCATGGAAGGCAGCCGCATCATAGCCTCGTTGAAATGGAAAGATTCGAACGACGACGGCATGTACACGCGGGAAGAAATCAATGTCCCCGTCGACGATCCCGCCTGCTTTCTCATGCCGGACCCCCTGCTGTTCAAAGAAAGCGAGATGGGCGAAGACATCACGGAGCTCCTGAACGGCAAGCCGCTCGTCAGCATACTGGAAATGAAATTCCTGCGAAACCGCTTCAGGGTGGACACGGGCGGCGCCATCTGCGAAGTTTCGCTGGACGACGGCGACATCATCACCGACGACGGCGAGCTCCACGTGTCGGAACTGGAGATAGAATTGTTCTCGGGCAGCAAAGACGAGCTCGCGAAATTGGGCGCCTCGCTGGCCGAAAAATACGCGCTCGCGCCCGAGCTCGAAAGCAAATACGCGCGCGGGCTCAGACTGCTCGGAAACAGACGCGGCACAGTGAAGCGATAGGAGGACACAACGGATGTATTTCAACCATTTGGACATAGCGGACCCCGACGTCGGCGCGATAATCAAGCGCGAAATGAGCCGGCAGGAAAACAAACTTGAGATGATCGCCTCGGAGAACTTCGCGAGCCCCGCCGTCATGGAAGCCTGCGGCAGCGCGTTCACCAACAAATACGCGGAAGGCTATCCGGGCAAGCGCTATTACGGCGGCTGCGAACATGCGGACGAAGTGGAAGCCCTGGCGATAGAGCGCGGCAAAGCCCTCTTCGGCGCGGAATACGTGAACGTCCAGCCGCATTCCGGTTCGAGCGCCAACCTCGTCGTATACTACTCGCTCCTGAACCGGGGCGATACGATACTCGGCATGGATTTGTCAAACGGCGGCCACCTGACCCACGGCAGCAAGGCCAATATGTCCGGACAGTATTTCAACTTCGTTTCCTACGGCATCGACGCGGAGAGCGAGCGGATCGACCACGAACGGGTCCTGCGCATTGCCAAGGCCTGCAAACCCAAGCTGATCGTCGCGGGGGCGAGCGCCTATCCGCGCATCATCGAGGCCGACAGATTCCGCCGGATCGCCGACATTGTGGACGCGCTCCTGATGGTGGACATGGCGCACTTTGCGGGCCTCGTCGCCGGCGGGCAGCATCCCAACCCCGTGAAACACGCGGATATCGTGACCTCGACGACGCACAAGACGCTGCGCGGACCGCGCGGCGGCGTGATCTTCGCAAAGGCGGCCTTCGAAAAGCGCCTGAACAAGGGCGTGTTCCCCGGCATGCAGGGCGGCCCGCTGATGCACATCATCGCGGGTAAGGCGGTCTGCTTCAAAGAGGCCGCGCGGCCCGAATTCAAGGTATATCAACAGCGCGTGCGGAACAACGCGCGGGTCTTGGCGCGGGAGCTGATGGCCCGGGGCTTCCGCCTCGTGTCCGGCGGCACGGACAACCACCTCGTCCTCATGAACCTCACGAACAAAGGCATCACGGGCAAAGACGCGGAGCTGTATCTGGACGCCGCCAACATCACGACAAACAAAAACACGATACTGAACGACCCAAACGGCCCAAACGTCACGAGCGGCATCAGGCTCGGCACGCCCGCCCTGACGACGCGGGGCTTCGGCGAAGCCGAAACCGTGCGTGTCGCGGAGGCCATCGCGCTCGTGCTCGACCACCCGGGGGACGCGGTCTGCGCGGACAAAGCGCGCGCGATAGTGAAGGAGCTGTGCGGGGCTTTCCCCTTATACAAAGTCAGACAATTCGACTTCGAGTAGGTGAGCATTCAACCCCCGCGCCCTTTGCGCCCGGCTCGGAACCCGATTCGGATTTTGTCCTTCTCACGTACTCATTTGTACGCTGCGAGGGCCAGGAACACATGGGGACGGTTCATTTGTGTAACACATACAATGTTGGAATTGCGCGATTTACCGGCACAGGCCACAGTGCCAAACCTGCCCAATACACAAAAGAACCGTCCCCGTGTGTACTTTGTCAGTGACCTCCTGTAGAGGCGGGGGACTGATGCCGTCGTTGAAATTTTAAGCGGTAATATATTATGAAAAAGATTGACCTCGAAAAACTGATCCTCTTCGACAACATACGCGGGGACGCCCTCGCGGCGAAGGCCGCCGCGCTCTTTGCCGCGCTCTACGACGACGCCTCCGGGCTGTCCGCGGGCGAGGAGCCCGTTCGCCTCTACTACGAAACGCAGCGGGGACTTTTGGCCGCGCGCGCGGACGCGAACGCGGACGGGCGTTTCACGTATTGGCGGCGGCACGTATTGCGGCTCGTCGCGGAGGGAGAAAACGCATTCAGCCTTTCGGCGGAGCGCGGCGAGGCGGATCCCGGCCTGTGCGCGCTGGCCGCGGCCGAAATGCCGGTGCTGAAGGCGCTTTACGAATCGGACTGGAATCGCGCCGCTGCGGTATTCGGCGGCGGGGGTCCCTGCGTCGCGGACATGATGCCGCCCGGCTGCGCGGGGGAGGGGGACGCGCCCCTTGCCCTGGACCGGATTTTGCGGATGCGGGACGCTGCGGAGGCGGCGTCCGCCTTGGCCGCGTACTACGCGCGGGAGGCTTGCGGCGGCTTCGGGCGATACACCGCCTTTTCCTTCTCGCGGGACTGCGGGCTCGTCGGCGCGGAGCGGCCCGATCCCGTCCGCTTCGAGGATCTGATCGGCTATGCGCCGCAGAAGGAACGGATCATCGAAAACACGGAATTCTTCTTGGACGGCAGGCCCTACGGCAACATGCTGCTCTACGGGGATCGCGGCACGGGGAAATCCTCGAGCGTCAAGGCGCTCGCAAACCGCTTCAAGTCGCGCGGTCTGCGGCTCGTGGCCCTGCCCAAAGCGGAGATCGACGCGTTGCCCGCCCTGATGGACGCGCTCGCGCCGCGCGGCTGCAAATTCATCGTCTTCATAGACGACCTTTCCTTTGAAGAGAACGAAACGGGGTATAAAGCATTTAAGTCCGCGCTCGAAGGCGGCGTACACGCGCAGCCCGCCAACACCCTGGTCTGCGTCACCTCGAACCGGCGCAACATCGTCAAGGAGATC
>JAITKU010000126.1 GCA_031278255.1 Eubacteriales Family XIII. Incertae Sedis bacterium
GAACTCCCGCATCATAACCACGACGGACACGATGCTTGTGTAATTTATTCCCCTCAAGCGCTGAGGGTGGGAGGGCGGCGCGGGCGTCCCCGCCCGCGCCGCCGTCCGCGGACATTCGATTTTGAAAGGGGCGAGCAGACAGTGATACAGGTCACGCGCATAAACAAGACAGACGTGTTTTTTGTCAACGAGGATCTGATAGAGTTTATCGAGGAAACGCCCGACACGATCATCTCCCTTTCCACGGACAAGAAAATCCTTGTCATGGAGTCCGCGGCGACGGTCATAGAGCGCATAAAGGAGTCGAAGCGCGGCATCTGGCAGGGGCGCGAGGAACTGCTGAAGGGATAGCGCCCGCGCCCCGGGGCGCGTCCCCCGCGCGGCGGGCGGCAATCATCAACTAAGGTGAAGGTGAAGAGCTTTGGAAATAACGACAGCCCTCGGAATCGCCATAGGCTTGGCGTGCATCGTGGCGACGATACTTCTGCCCGGGGCGAACATAAGCGACTACGTGGACCCCGCCTCCGTATTCATCGTGCTGGGCGGCGTGATAGCGTCCACGATCGTGGCTTACCCGATGAAGACGCTGAAAAACCTCATCAAGGTGATGTCCAAGGCGTTCAAGGCGAGAAAAATCGACCTGCCGAACGACATCGACATGATAATCAACGTCGCGAACGTCGCCCGCCGCGAAAGCATCCTCGCCATAGAGGAATCCGTGAGGGAGCTGAACGATCCGTTTTTCCTGAAGGGCGCGCTGCTCGTCGTGGACGGCATAGACCCGGAGCTTGTCCGCGAGGTCATGGAAATGGAGCTGTCGTACATAAAAGACCGCCACTCCGGCTCGCAGGCCGTCATACTGCAAATGTCGTCCTTCTCCCCGGCGTACGGCATGATAGGGACGCTCATCGGGCTTATAAATATGCTCGGGAACCTCACCGATATGGACTCTCTCGGCCCGAACATGGCGATCGCGCTCGTCACAACGTTCTACGGCGTCATACTGGCGAACCTCGTGTTCACGCCGATAGCGAAGAAACTGAAAATGATGGGCGACGACGAAATCCTGCGCGACGAGCTTCTGCTGGAGGGCATCCTGGCGATCCAGGCGGGCGAGAACCCGACGCTGATACGCGAGCGGCTTAATGCGTTCCTGCCCCATTCGCAGCTCGAAAAGCTCAAAGGCGAGGGCAAATAGGCCGGATGCGGCGAAAGGCTGGTGACAGGCGATGGCGAGACGTAAGCGCGGCGGCGGGGGCGAGGACGGCGGCGGGGGCGCGAACTGGATGGATACATACGGCGACCTCGTCACGCTTCTGCTCTGTTTCTTCGTTCTGCTCTTCTCGTTTTCAAGCGTGAGCGCCGAAAAGTGGGAGGCGCTCGTCGGAGCGCTCTCCGGCACGAGCGTCATGGAGGCCGCCCCCCCGCTTCAGGCGCCGGAGCTGGAATTCCTCGACGAAACGAAGGTCAGCCAGATGGACGAGGAAGACAGGATTTTCGCGGAGGCGAACATCTCCGCGCTGGCGAACACGATCGGCGGCTTCATCGAGGAGAACGGGATCGGCGTCGATATGTCCGTGAACCTCGACGACTACACGGTGACGATGCATTTTTCCGACAACATATTCTTCCGCTCCGGCGACGCGGAACTCATGCCGGAGTCCCTGCCGATATTGGACGGGGTCGTCGACCTGCTCGCCGCCGGCAGCGATATGCTGTCCATGATAAACATCGAGGGGCACACCGACAACGTCCCGATACATACCGCGAAATATCCGAGCAACTGGGAGCTTTCCACGGGCCGCGCCGTCAACACGCTCCACTACATCGCGGACACGGGCAGGTTTGATATGGACACATTCTCCGTCGCCGGATACGCCGAATACCACCCGATAGCGTCCAACCAGACAGAGGAAGGGCGCGCCGCCAACCGCCGCGTGGACTTCGTCATAGAGGCGAAAACGCATCTGCCTGAAAACTCGTAAAGGAACGGATGACAATGAAAAAGATGCTCCCGGTAATAGCAGCCCTCGCGATTGTCGCTGCCGCTGCGGTTTACTTCTTCGTGATACGCGGCATAGACGACGGCGCGGCGACACCCCTGCCCACGGCGGAGTACAGCGCCGGAACGTTCACGACGAATATCAAAGGCTCGTCGAGGTATCTTAAATGCTCGGTCGTGCTGACCGTGACGGACAAATCCCCGGACGCCGTTGTGGCTCGCCTCTCGGAGGACGTATCGCTCCTGCGCCAGACCATCACGTTTGAGCTGTCGAGCTTTGAGGAGGCCGAGTTGCGCGTCGCGGATTCCGGGCAGGAGAACATCGGAGTCGTGCGTCAGCGCGTCATAGACTCCGTGAACGAGGCGTTCGGCATCGCGGAGGTGACGAACGTGCTCTTCACCGACTACGTAATTTCGTAAGGGAGGACGTGAATTGTCCGAGGAGATTTTGACCTCAGCGGAGATTGACGACATAATAGGGGCGCTCGCGGCGCCGGAAGCGCCGGCACCCGCCCGCCCGCGCCGGCAGGGGGAGGCGCGCCCTTACGACTTCCGCACGGCGGACCGCTTCCCGAAAGAGCAGATACGGACGCTGAACATCATATTCGAGGCGTTCGCGCAACTCTTCTCCACGCGCATGGCGGCGGCGGCGCGCGGCGGCGTGGAGTGCGAGCTGATCGGCGTAACGGAAGTGCCGTTCGGTGCCTATGTCGCCTCGCTTGAGCACCCGATGGCCGTGGCGGTGTTCAAGGCGCCCCCGATGGCGGGCAGCCAGCTCGCCGCGCTGTCCCCGGAGGCGTCGTATATGTTCATAAACAGGCTCTTGGGCGGGACGAGTCCCGTGCGGACGCTGACGAAACAGTTCACGGAGATAGAACTCGCGCTCATCCGCCGCATATTGCAGGATATAGCGCATACGTATGAAGCGGCGTGGGAGAAGGTCATACGCCTCGCCTATCAGCATGAAAGGCTTGAAACCTCCCCGCAGTTCGTGCAGATAGCGCAGACGGGGGACTCCGTGGCGGCGGTCGGGCTCGACGTGCGCATCGGGGGAGAGTCGGGCAAAATGTCCTTCTGCCTGCCCCATTCCTCCGTGGAACCCATCGCGAAACACCTCAACACGCGGATGTGGTACGCGGCGGCGACGGTCGCGGAAAGCTCTCCGGAGCGCAGCGAACGAATACGCGCCCGCCTGTACCGCACACCCATACCGCTGTCCGCGAGCTTCAACGAGACGGAAGCGTCCGTCGGGGACATCCTGACACTGCGCGCCGGGGACGTGATACGCCTTGGGCACAAGCTCGGGGAACCCGTGCGCGTCTCCGTCGCGCATATCCCGAAATTCCGCGCGAGCCTTGGGGAACGCGGCTCGCGGCGCGCGCTGCGTCTGACGGAAATTTTGAAATCCGAAAACCCCGATCCCGATAAGGAGAACCGGAAATGACAAACGACGAACAGGAATACGTGGCATTCGACCCCTTTGGGGCGGAGCCGGCGGCGGAGCCCGTCCCCGCGGATTATGAGACGGCGGCGGCGGAGCCCGCGCCATATGGCTATGAAGAGCCGGCGCCCGGCGCCCCGCCCGCGAAAGAACCCCCGCCCCCGGCGGACGCGGAGAGCGGGATGGATCTCGTGCGCGACATCCCGCTCTCCGTCAACGTCGAGCTCGGGCGCGCGCGCAAGGAGATAAGCGAAATACTCGAATTCGGCGTCGGTGCCGTCGTCGTCCTCGACAAGCTCGCGGGCGACCCCGTGGAGGTATTCGCGAACGGGAAACTGATAGCGCGCGGCGAAGTCGTCGTCATCGACGAGAACTACGGCGTGCGCATAACGGAGATCGTGCGATAGCCCATGCCCATAAAAATTCAGGACGGGCTGCCCGCGCGGGAAATACTCGAAAACGAAAATATCTTCGTCATGACAGAGCGCCGCGCGCTGCATCAGGACATACGTCCGCTGCGCCTTCTGATACTTAACCTCATGCCGGCGAAAATCGTCACGGAGACTCAGCTCCTGCGTAAGCTCTCCAACACACCCCTGCAAATAGAGGTGGAATTCATGCGGATGGCGTCGCACACGGCGAAGAACACGCCGGCGGAGCATCTGCTGTCCTTTTATACGACGTTCGACGACGTGCGCGGGCGCTTCTTCGACGGGATGATCATAACGGGCGCGCCCGTGGAACTCCTGCCGTTTGAACAGGTGGACTACTGGCGCGAGCTCTGCGGCATTATGAGCTGGAGCCGCCGCAACGTCCATTCCACGCTGCACATCTGCTGGGGCGCGCAGGCGGCGCTGTACTATCACTACGGCATCGCCAAGCGCGAACTCCCGAAAAAGATCTCCGGCGTGTACCTCCACCGCGTATTGAAACCGCACTCCCCGTTCTTCCGGGGCTTCGACGATGTTTTCGCGTCGCCCCACTCCCGCTTCACGGAAGCCCCGGCGGAGGACATAGCGCGTTGCGGGGAGCTTGAAATACTCGCGGGCTCGGAGGAAGCGGGAGTATTCGCCGTGAAGTCCGCGGACAGCCGCCGCTTTTTCATAATGGGGCACCCGGAATACGACGCGGACACGCTGGCGAACGAATATTTCCGGGATATGAAGGCTGGGCTTAACCCGGAGCTCCCGAAAAATTATTTTGAGAACGACGACCCGGCGCGTCCCCCGGCAGTCTCATGGCGGGCACCCGCGCAGCTCATGTATACGAACTGGCTGAATTATTACGTGTACCAGTCCACGCCGTTCGACATAGAG
Organism: Eubacteriales Family XIII. Incertae Sedis bacterium; assembly: GCA_031278255.1. Lineage (GTDB taxonomy): Bacteria > Bacillota > Clostridia > Peptostreptococcales > Anaerovoracaceae > JAITLA01. The sequence goes on from JAITKU010000126.1 coordinate 4,760, forward strand.
AAGATAGCGGAGGAGACGGGCTCTCCGGCGGACGGGAATCCGGCGGACTTTATGAACGGCGCGGGGATCTGAGCGCGCCGGATATGCGGGCGTGGTGGAACTGGCATACACGCAGGATTTAGGTTCCTGTCCGACAAGGTTGCGGGTTCAACTCCCGCCGCCCGCACCATATGGCCGTTTGTACAACAAGCAGGCTGAATGAACGTTGAAATTACCTACCTTAACGAGCCCGAGTTATTGAAACGCAAAGCTGTCCGGAGTCAATCGCGACGTGCGTGCCGCCGCCGTCACTTTCGTCAGGATTATTGCATAAGGCTGCGCGAGTTGATCGGGGCTTTTCGCCCGGACGCCCTCTCCCCCGAAAACGGCGACTACGACCACTGTCAAAAGGTGTACCTTTTGATAGCTTGGGTACGGGAACGATTATAACGCCGCCGCCCGTCTAAAGTCAAGCATTTTCTGCAAATATTGCATAATATTTATAGATTCCGACGTTTCCGGGGGAACTATCAAAAGGTACACCTTTTGATAATCGCCACGCTCCAAGCGCACAAAACACCTTGCATAAATCAAACAGGAGGAATCCAAAATGAAAAACCCGATGAAAAAACCAAACCCGAAAAGAAGCTCACTGTGTCTTGCCCTTGCCCTGCTGCTCTGCGCGTCGCTTGCCGCCCCCGCGCTTGCGGCGGATACGGATCAGGTGTTCGGCGAAACCATCAGCAATTATTATGCCGTCAGGAAGGACGGGAGCGTCTGGGAACTCAGCGCTTGGGACGATGCGTTTACGCCGCGTTATGTGATGGGCGACGTTCGCGTTTTGGCAGGTATCTTTGCAATCACGGCTGACGGCAGTCTGTGGAACCTTGACGGCAGCTGGCAGTGGAAAAAAGACGGCACACTTGATACCTCCGCTTACGCTAAGTACAAGGAGAATATGCGGGCGGGGATACAGACCGATCCGGTAAAAGTTTTAGATGATGTGGCGGATCTGTCCATGGCGGCTTATTTTGAAGAGGGCGAAAGTTATTATACTTGTATTGTAACGCAAAAGGACGGAACGGTTCGGTCCTTTGCTGTGGCTATGGACGCCGGGAAAAGCGTATTCGTTTATGATGGCGACGGCGAATATGTGTACGACGAAACCCCCAGCGGCGGGGGTTCCGGCGGCGGGGGTTCCGGCGCGATTGGCTGGTGGGGAAATGTATACGGGCCGCTTACCGAGGGGGTTGGCAAATTTACCGCCCTAAAGGATGAAGCGACAGAGCGGGAGAGAGCGGAAGGCATCGTTGCTCACAATATTTACGGATGTGTACTTTATGCTGATGGAAGGCTGGTAACCATTCATCGGGAATTTGATGCGGAGAAGAGTGCGTGGATTGACCGCCCATATACGGTGGCGGAAAACGCCGTTCACATGAACGGCTACAGACTTTACATTGATTCAGACGGCGTTTTATGGTCGTATCAAAAGGAAAGCGATGAAATTGTCAAACATAAGATTCTTGACAACATCGCGCTGCCCGGTGAAAAAATATCCGGGCAGGTTGCAACGCCCGATCCCCTTCCCGGACCCCTCGCCGCCCGACCCACAGCCTCCACCGTCCTCGTGGACGGCGAGAGCGTCGCTTTCGACGCCTACAACATCGACGGCAACAACCACTTCAAGCTGCGCGACCTGGCGTTTACGCTCTCCGGGACGGAGAAGCAGTTTGAGGTCGGCTGGGACGGCGCGACGGGCGCCATTGCGCTCACGAGCGGCAAGGCGTATACGCCCGCGGGCGGTGAGATGGAGGGCAAGGGCGCGGGCGACAAGACGGCGACGCCCACAACCTCCAAGATCACGCTCGACGGCAAAGAAGTCAGCTTAACCGCGTACAACATCGGCGGCAACAACTATTTCAAGCTCCGTGATATCGGGGCGGCGTTTGACTTCGGCGTGGAATGGGACGGCGCGAAGAACAGCATCGTCATTGACACAGGCAAGGGCTACACGCCGGAATAAACCGCATATCGTACCCGACTGAAAGCGGACATCGGGAGACGAACCCGTCCCCTTACATGTTCTGTTTCAGCAGCGACGACATCGAGATGGAGCGTTCCCTGCTGCGGGATCCCAAGGAACTCGCGGGACGGATACCGGATACCGATCCTCGGTATCTGTCTCGGCCGTCAGGCCGTCTGTGAAGCTTTCGGCGCGCGCGTTTCCTGCGCAAAGACGCCGATGCGCGGCGGCGGGTTCCCCGCCGCATGATCCGGTATGCGAACACCCATTCTGTACTGTATATTGTAATTTTTCTGAAATGCGCGTGTAATAAAAGAAAAAAAATCAAAAAACGGGCCGCAAGGCCCGTTTTTTTGCGCGTTCATGTTGAAAATAGGAGTAAAAAGGAGTAATATGGAGGGGCAAGGATGACTTTTATTGTTTCGGTCGATTCGGGGGCGGAAAATGCTCGGAAGTTACGCGTACAACTCCATAGACGAGACGGGACGGATGTTTATGCCGGCGAAATTCTGCGAGGATTTTGACGTGAACAAGAGCGCGGAGGACGCGGCGGCGGTCGCGGCACCCCTTTCGGGCAAGTTGCGCAAGAACTACGCGGGCCGCTGCGTCATCGTTCACGGCATAGAGTCCTGCCTCTACGCCTATCCCGTGCAAAACTGGGAGCGGCTTATCGCGGATTTGCACACGTTGCCGAGCGACGACGACAATATACGTGACCTGCTCAGACATTATATGGGCAGTTCCACCTTTTGCGACATCGACAAGCAGGGGCGGCTTACGATCCCGCAGGAAGCGCGGAATTACGCCGGACTCGTGCGGGAACTCGCCTGCGTCGGCATGGTGGACGTGCTTGAGATATGGGATCGCGAGACCTATACGGAGACGATGAAAAACAAGAATCTTAAAGAGATTAACAATTATGTATCGAATTTCAAGCGCAGACGCGCGCAGGAGAGGCCGGGGGATCGGTAGCGCGGGCCGCGCGGCGCGAAAGCGGGGGAGGGCAGGATGGAATTTCGGCACAGGCCCGTACTGCTTGCGGAGACGCTAAAGGGACTCGCCCCGCGCGCGAACGGCGTCTACGCGGACGGCACCCTCGGCGGCGGCGGACACGCGGCGGCGATATGCGCGCGGCTCGCGTCGGACGGACTGCTGCTCGGTATCGACAGGGACGCGGCGGCCGTGGCGGCGGCGCGGGAAAGGCTTCACGCCTACCCCTGCGCCAAACTGTTCGTTCAGGGCGACTTCAAGAACATCGCGCGCATCCTGCGCGAGAACGAACTTTGCGGGCTGGACGGCGCGTTGCTCGATCTGGGGGTTTCCTCTTTCCAGCTCGACGAACCGGACAGGGGCTTTTCCTACATGCACGACGCGCCGCTCGACATGCGCATGGACGCCTCCGCCAAACTTACGGCAGAGGATGTGGTGAACGACTATTCGCAGGACGCGCTGACGCGTATCCTCGCGCAATACGGGGAGGAACGCTGGGCCTCGCGTATCGGCGCTTTCATCGTGAAGCGCCGTAACGCGGGACGGATCAGCCGGACGGGCGAACTGGTGGATATCGTAAAGGCGGCCGTCCCGGCCTCGGCCCGGCGCGCGGGTCCGCATCCCGCGAAGCGCAGCTTTCAGGCCCTCCGCATAGAGGTGAACGGGGAACTCGACGGCCTCGACGCGGCTTTGGACGCTTTCATCGACTGCCTGCGTCCCCGCGCAAGACTCTGCGTGATCTCTTTCCATTCGCTGGAGGACCGCATCGTCAAGGAGGTGTTCGCGCGGCGCGAAAACCCCTGCGTCTGCCCGAAAAACCTGCCCGCTTGCGTCTGCGGCAAACTGTCCTGCGGCCGGCGGATCACGCGTAAGCCCATTCGGGCCTCCGAAGCGGAGTTGCTGGAAAACCCGCGGGCGCGCAGCGCCAAACTGCGCATATTCGAGAAAGGGACATCGGCGCAAAGGGCCGCGTCCGAGGGCACAAGATAAATAAGGAGAGGATTCAGAACATGCCTGCCGTGCGCAAGACCTACAATTTCAGAGAAAGGAGTCGGGAATTCGACTTTCGCCACGGTTTCAGCCCCTTGTCCGCGGTGCCCGCGAAGCCGGAAACGAAGCCGGCGCGCAAGAAAGCCAAGGAGAACATCTCCGTATGGGACAAGGGCGGGATGCTGCTGCTCCTGTTGCTCGCGGGAAGCCTCGGCATAGCCATGATCATCGCCACCGCCTTTATGAGTTCCGTTCAATACGAGATCAACCGAATCGAGAAGAATACGGAGACAACCCTGGCGGAGATCGAGAAGTTGTCCGTGAAGATCGAAAAGGGCACGGGGATCAACGTGGTCGAATTGCGCGCGATTCAGGAACTCGGCATGATCTACCCCACCGCGGAACAGGTGGTGTACATAGAAGAAGAACCCGCGCCCATGAACGATTTCGCGCAGTACATCCGCGAGAATGCGTATCAGTTATGGTAAATTTTTACAGAACGCAAAAAGCGGATATCGATGCCCGTACGCGACGGCGGATTCTCCTGTCTTTCGCAATCGGCGCGCTGTTCCTCACGGGTTTGGCTTTTCGTATCGGCTGGATCACGGTGATAGCCGGCGACAAGTACGCCAAGCTGGCGCAGGAGAGCCAGACCAGAGACCAGCTTATCCCCGCGCAGCGCGGCGGGATATACGACAGAAACATGACGGAACTCGCGGTCAGCGCCGTTTCGTATCGCGTATGGGCCAGACTCGCGGACGTAGCGACCGGCGATTCCGAGGAACTGCGCGCGCTGCGCTTTGAAAAGACCGTCTCGACGCTTGCGGAAGAACTCGGCCTCGCGGCCGAGTCCGTGCGCGAAATGCTCGGGCGCGACAACCTGATGGTGCGCATCGCAAACGATGTGAGCGAGGAGCGGATCGCGGCCGTGACGGCCCGTATCGGTGCGGAGGGGCTTACGGGTATCGAGATCGAGCAATACGATGAACGTTACTATCCCTACGGGCCTTTCGCGGCGCATGTACTCGGCGCCGTGGACGACGACGGCAAGGGCCTGAGCGGGATCGAACTGGCGCACGAAAAGGACCTCACGGGCATTGCGGGCCGCTGGATCAAAAACGCCGATCTCTACGACTACAGGCTCGCCTACGGAACGGAGACGCGCTACGAGGCGCAAAACGGTCTGAACGTCGTGCTGACCATAGACGAGACCATACAGCATTACGTGGAAAAAGCCATAAGCAAGGTGCAGGAGAACACCGACGCCCTGCGCGTCATGGCCGTCGTCATGGACCCCAAGACCGGGGATATCTTAGGCATGGGCGTCACGCCCGATTTCGATCCCAACGATCCGCGCACGCCGCCGGATCCCGAGACCGCGGAATACGTGCGGAACCTTTCGCCCGATGCGCAAGTCGAATATCGGAACAATATGTGGCGCAACCCCCTGACGAGCGAGGTCTACGATCCGGGTTCCACTTTCAAGTTGCTGACGGTCTCCGCCGCGCTGGAGGAACGTGTCAGCACGCCCGGCGACGAATTTTATTGCAGCGGTTTCTACGAGGTGTCGGGGCAAAGGCTTCGCTGCTGGCGTTACTATAACCCGCACGGCGATGAAACTCTGACGGAAGCGGTCGGGAACTCCTGCAACCCCGTGATGATACAGCTCGTGCAGCGCATGGGCTACGACAAGTTCTATCGGTATATGGAACTCTTCGGCATCACCGCAAAGACGGGTATCGATTTCCCCGGCGAGACGAATTCCCTGGTGCAGGACCGCGATACGGCGGGTCCCGTCGGTCTCGCCACGATGTCCTACGGTCAGGGCATATCGATCACGCCCATACAGCTTGTGACGGCGATCTCCGCCATCGGCAACGGCGGCAAGCTGCTGAAGCCCAGACTCGTCAAGGCGCTTGCGGACGATGCCGGCGAGATCGTGAAATCCTTCGATACGCAGGTCGTGCGTCAGGTGATCAGCGAACAGACGGCGGCGGAGGTCCGGGGCATTATGGAATACGTCGTGAACGAGAGCGGCGGCAGCGCGGCCAAGATACCCGGTTATCGCGTCGGGGGCAAGACCGGCACCGCGGAGAAGCTGGACAACGGCAGCTACAAGACGGGCAAGGTCACGGCCTCCATGATCGCGCTGGCGCCGATGGAAGATCCGCAGTTGGCCGTACTCGTGATCGTCGATGAGCCGCAGGGCGTCAAATTCGGCAGCACGACGGCGGCCCCGGGCGTCAGGGATATCCTGTCCGACGTGCTGCGCTATAAGAACATCGCGCCGCAATACACGCAGGAGGAACTCGCGGCCATGCAGCGATCCTACGTTGTCGTGCCGAACCTGACGGGGATGCTTTTCAGCGACGCCGCGGGCAAGCTGCTCGGCAGCGGTCTTGACTATATCGCTTCGCCCGCAGGGGATGCGGCGACGGATTTCACGGTGGCGGATCAATACCCGAAAGCCGGCGACAGCCTGCCCGCGGGCGGGCAGGTTTATCTGTACGGCGAGTAGGCGTTTACAGCGGAGATTTGGATATGACAGAGTTGCGATTGAGCGAGATACGGGAAGCGGTGGACGGCAGGCTGATCTTTGGCGATGCGGACGCGCGCGTGCGCGGCGTCTCGACGGACTCACGGGAGGCGGGGCCCTCGGACCTGTTCATTCCGCTGATCGGCGAGCGCCATGACGCGCACGACTTCATACCCGATGCGCTGCGGGCGGGCTGCAGGAATTTCATCGTCGCGCGGGAGGAAGCCGCGCCGGCGGACGGCGCGGCGAACGTGATCCGCGTCGCGGACACGACGCGCGCGCTTTTGGACCTCGCGCGCTTCTACATACGGCGTTTCGATCTGAAGAAGCTCGCCGTCACGGGCAGCTCGGGCAAGACGACGACGAAGGAAATGCTCTCGCACATATGCGGCGCGCGCTACCGCACGGCAAAGTCGCAGGCGAACCGGAACAACGAGATCGGGCTTCCGCTCTCGATCCTCGATATAGAGGCGGGCACGGAGGCGGTGGTTCTCGAGATGGGCATGTACAGGGCCGGCGAGATAGACCTGCTCGCGGACATCGTGCGTCCGAACGTAGGCGTGATCACGAACGTGGGCACGGCGCACATCAAGAATTTCGAGAGCAGGGACGGCATACGGGAGGCCAAGCTGGAGATCGCGGCCTACATGGGACCGCAGGACGCGCTGGTCATAAACGCCACGGGCGACGACGCGCTCCGCGCGGCCTGCGCATCCGGTCCCTACAGGCTCGTCAAGGTGGGCAACACGGGCAAGAGCGACTTCATCCTGTCGGGCGTCGAGAGCGACAACGAAAAGGGGATATCGTTCTTTCTGGAACACGGCGAGGAAATGCAGCGCTTCTTCCTGCCCATCCTCGGCATACACAACGCGACCAACGCGGCCCTCGCGGTCGCGGCGGCCTCCTGCGTCGGCGTGAGCATGGCGGAGGCGGCGAAACGGCTGAGCAAATTCACCATAAGCAACAAGCTGACGGGCCGAAACGGCATGAAAGTGATAGACGACAGCTACAACGCCAACCCCGATTCCATGCGCGCGGCCCTCGATATGCTTGAGACGGTGCGGGGCATTCGCAAGATCGCGGTACTCGGCGATATGAACGAGCTGGGCAGACGTTCCGCCGAGTATCACAGGCAGATCGGCGCTTACGCCGCAGAGAAGCGCGTCGATCTGCTCATCGCCGTCGGCGAAAAGGCCGCCGACATCGCGGCGGGCGCGCGGGCGGCGAAATCCGCGCCGGAGGTCTTGCATTTTGAAAGCAAGGAACGCGCTCTGGCGGCGATGAAAGGGATATTGACGGCCGGAGACGTGATCCTCGTGAAAGGTTCGCGCGGCATGGCTATGGAAACACTCGTGAAAAGGATATTGGAATAATGCCCGCGGTCGGTCATGTGAACATCATCCGCATCCTCCTGACCATGGCCGCGTCCTACCTCGCGACGGCCCTGTTCACGTGGGTGATGATCCCGTTCCTGCGGCGTCTCAAGGCCGGGCAGAGCATACGGGAGGACGGGCCCGCGTCGCACCGAAGCAAGAGCGGCACCCCGACGATGGGGGGCATTGCGATCGTGATCGGCGTCGTCGTCGGTTTCTTCGCCTTGAATTCCGTCAGCGTGGATATTCTGGTTATGCTTCTGACTTTCGCGGCCTACGCCGCGCTCGGCTTCTTCGACGACTACGTTAAGGTCCGGATGAAGCGGAACCTCGGTCTGACGGCGCCGCAGAAATTCGCTTTGCAGGTGTGCATCGCGGCGGGGATCGCGATCTATCAATTCCGAAGTCCCGGGAATACGACGATGGTATTCGTTCCGTTTCTGAATGAGAACGTGGATTTCGGAATCTTCTACATTCCTTTCGTGATCCTCGTTATCGTCGCCATGGTCAACAGCGTGAATTTGACGGACGGACTCGACGGGCTGGCCGCGGGTATCACCGCCATGGTCGCGCTCTGCATGGCTTTTGCGGGCGGGCTGTTCTCTGACAGCGCCTTTTTCAGCGCCTCGATCTGCGGATCTTGCCTTGGATTTTTGCTGTTCAACCGGCATCCCGCGCGGATCTTCATGGGGGATACGGGTTCCCTGGCCCTCGGCGGCGGGCTCGCCGCCGTTTCCGTCATACTGCATCTGGAACTCATACTGCCGCTCGTCGGCTTCCTGTACGTGCTGGAGGCCCTGTCCGTGATCATTCAGGTGGGCAGCTATAAGTTCCGGGGAAAGCGCGTGTTCAAGATGGCGCCGCTGCACCATCACTTTGAACTGTGCGGCTGGTCCGAACGCAGGGTCGTGCTGTCGTTCTGGGGCGCGACGGCCCTGACCTCCCTGTGCGCGATCGCGGCCAGCTATATTTTTTAGGGGAAAGCCATGTGGAACCCGCGGGGAAAAAGGATTCTGATCGTAGGTCTCGGCAAGTCGGGACTCTCTGCGGCGCGCGCGACGGCCCCTCTCGGCGCCGTGCTGTGGGGATGTGACGCAAAGACCGAAGCGGCGCTCGGCGCGGACGCAGTCCGGCTCTTAGGCGGCGGCGCGCGCCTTTTTGCGGGCGGTGCGACGCCCCCGCGCGACGCCTCTTTCGATACCTTGATCCTGAGTCCCGGCGTGCCGCCGGACCTGCCTTTCATCCGCGCCGCGCGGGACGGCGGGGCGGAGGTGATCGGCGAGATCGAACTGGCCTACAGGCTGGGCGGCGGGCGCTATATCGCCGTGACCGGCACGAACGGAAAGACCACGACCGCGACGCTCATCGACGCGATCTGCAGGGCCGCCGGCCAAAGGACGGAACTCGTCGGCAACATAGGGCTGCCGGCGACGGACAGGGCGCGCGCGTCCGCGGACGCAAATACCCTTACGGTGGCGGAACTTTCGAGCTTTCAACTTGAAACGATACGCGATTTTCGGCCGGCGGTGTCGGTGCTTTTGAATATCACGCCCGACCATCTGGACCGGCACAAAACCATGGAAAATTACGCCGCCGCCAAGGCGCGCATATTCATGAATCAGACCGAGCGCGACTGCTTTGTCGTGAACCGCGACGACGCGGCGGCCTTTGCGCTGGCGGGGAAATGCGCGGCCAAGGTCGTTCCGTTCAGCCGGCTGCAAAGCCTCGACACGGGCGCTTATGTCGAGAACGGGCGCATTTGCGTGCGCGACGGCGCGGGGCGGCGTTTTGCGATCTGCGGGGCGGACGAACTCAGGATACCGGGCGCGCACAATCTGGAAAACGCGCTGGCCGCCGCCGCCGCGACGCTGTTTTTTGGCATTCCGGCCGCGGCCATCGCCCGCGCCCTGCGCGATTTTACGGGCGTGGCGCACAGGTTGGAGTTCGTGGACGCGATCGGCGGCGTGCGCTTCGTCAACGATTCAAAGGGGACGAATCCGGATTCGTCCGTAAAAGCGCTGGAAGCCACGGCGCCCGGCATACTGCTCATCGCGGGCGGCTACGACAAACGCGCGGATTTCGACGCTTTCATCGACGCTTTCGACGGCAGGGTGAGGAAGCTCCTGCTTCTGGGCGCGACCGCCGAAAAGATCGCGGCCGCCGCCGCGGCGCGCGGTTTTCGCGACATCGCGTTCTGCGCGGATATGGAGGCCTGCGTGGAAGCGGGCTTCCGCGCGGCCCGGCCCGGGGATACGGTTTTGCTTTCCCCGGCCTGCGCCAGTTGGGATATGTACGGCTGTTTTGAGGAACGCGGCGAACACTTCAAAACATGCGTGCGCGCGCTCAAGGACAGAATCGAATCCGCGGCGGGGTTCGCGCGGTAGCCGGCAAGGAGAGGGATAAGGAAAAACATGCCTGAGAAAAAAAAGCCGACAAATCCGGGGGACTTCCCGTTCGCCATAACCGTACTCGGTCTGGTGATATTCGGTATCGTCATGGTTTTCAGCGCCGGCAATTACGTGTCCATGGCGGAGTACGGGGATCCCTTTTACTATTTGAAGCGCGTCTGCCTGTGGGCCGGCGCGGGACTCGTCGCGATGGTTGCCGCGCTGTTCATCCCGTATCGCTTCTATTTTCGGCCGGCGCCTCTGCTCATGCTCATTAGCGTGTGTCTGCTCGGCCTGCTCTTCACGCCCCTCGCCGAGATCAGAAACGGCGCGGCCCGCTGGCTCGGTTTCGGCGGGATCACCGTCATGCCGGGCGAGATCGTAAAGGCGGCCGTCATTCTGTTCGTCGCGTGGTACCTCAGCGCGAAGCCCGACCGCATAGACAGCCTGCTCAGGGGGCCGCTCTTCCTGCTGGCCGTCGGCGGCGTCTGTTTTTGGATGATCAAGGAGCAGCCGAACCTTTCGACCGCCGTGATCGTTTTCGGCCTCGTCGTCGCAATGCTCTTCGTCGCGGGCGTCAAATGGCGGCATCTGGCCGTTCTGTCCGCGGGCGTCGCCGCCGCGGTCTGCCTCTTTTTGATGAGTATGAACCCAACCGGCTATCAGATGCGACGCATCACCTCCTTTATGGACCCTTTCGCGGACGCGCAGCGTACGGGCTGGCAGGCCATGCAGTCCCTGCTGGCTTTCGGCGCGGGTGGCGTTTTCGGAAACGGTCTTGGAAAGAGCATACAGAAAGCCATGTACCTGCCCGAGGGACACAACGATTTCATATTGGCCGTGATCGGCGAGGAATTCGGGCTGATCGGCTGCCTTATCCTGCTGACGGCCTACCTGTTTCTGATCTTCCGCGGGGCGCGCATTGCGATCTGCGCGCCGGACCGTTTCGCGGGGCTGCTCGCAATGGGCGTTATGTTGCTGTTCGCCATGCAGGTGATCGTGAACGTGGCGGTCGTGACCTCGATCGCGCCGAATACGGGCGTGGCGCTGCCTTTTGTGAGTTACGGGGGCAACGCGCTTTTGATCTACATGTTCCTTGCGGGCGTCGTGCTGAATATATCGCGCTATACGAAGGAGGTGCGTTCCCCATGAGGGTCGTTATGGCCGGCGGCGGCACGGGCGGTCACATCTATCCGGCCATAGCCATCGCGGACAAGATCAAGCGGCGGCGTCCGGACAGCGAAATCCTGTTTATAGGCGCGCGGCGCGGCATGGAAAAGGACATCGTGCCGGCGCACGGCTACGAACTGCGCCTCATCGACGTGCGGGGTTTCGATCGCAGACGGCTCTGCCGGAACGCGGGCGCGGCGCTTGCCCTCGCGCGGGCCTTTCGCGAGTTGCGGCGGATATTGCGGGACTTCGCGCCCGATCTCGTGATCGGGACGGGGGGCTATGTGTCGGGACCCGTACTCCGCGCGGCGGGAAAGGCCGGCATACCCGCGTACATTCACGAGCAGAACGCCTTTCCCGGCATGGCCAACAGGCTGGCCGAGCGCTACGCCGAAAAGGTGTTTGTCGCTTTTGCGGAAAGCGGACGCTATTTCAAGAACAAGGATAAGATCGTGGTGACGGGCAATCCCGTGCGGCGCGAATTCGCGGCGCGCGGGCTTGTCCCTTACAGGGAAAAACTCGGCGTGGAGGCGCACGCGTTCGTACTCCTCGTCTTTGGGGGCAGTCTCGGCGCGCGCGCCGTGAACGAGGCCCTGTTTTCGATCCTGAAAGAGCTTTGGGCCGAGGAGGACCTGCGGCTGTTTTTCATATCGGGCAGCCGGTATTACGCGGAGGCGCGCGCCGCTTTTGCGGCGTGTGGCATAGCCGCGGACGGGCGTTTTCGCGTTATGGAGTATACGGACGCGATCTGCGCCTACATGTGCGCGGCCGACCTCGTGATCAGCCGCGCGGGCGCGCTTACCGTATCCGAGATCACGGCCTGCGGGCGCGCCTCCGTATTGATTCCCTCGCCGAACGTCACGGGCAACCACCAGTTTTTCAACGCCAAATCCGTGGCGGACCGCGGGGGCGCGCTGCTGATCCGCGAGGCGGAACTCAGCCCCGCGCGCCTACTCGACGCCGTGTTGCGCCTGAAAAACAACAAGACCCTGCTGAACCGGATGAGCGCGGCGAGCGAAAGCCTCGGACGCCTCGACGCGGCGGATCGCATCTACGAGCGGATCACGGAGGGTTTGCCGCAGGGCGTGATTTGAAAACGGAAAGCTTGCCGCAATTTGGGTGCGCTCCGCGAACAAATTTGGACGGAACCAAATTTGAAATAAATAATAAATATGGTAGAAAATGAGACACAGGGCGCCGCGCCCGTCAAAAAGAAAAAGAAGCGAAAGAAGAAGCGGTATCTGCTCAAGCTTTGCGCCGTCGCGTTTGCGGTTTTCTGCGTCCACGCGTTTCTGAACGCGCCGCTTTTCGATATCCGGAGTATCACGGTCGAAAACAACGCGTACTATACCTCGGAGCAGATCATCGCCCTGACCGGCGTCGCCCCGGGCGAGAACATCTTTCGCATTTCGATGCGCGAGGTGCGAAGAAAGCTCCTCGCCGATCCCTACATCCTGTCGGTCAAGATGAAGCGCAGACTGCCCGGCGATCTTCTGGTGCGCGTCGTCGAGCGCGGGGAGGCGGCTTTCGTATCCGATCGCGGCGAATTTGTCATCATCGACGAAAACGGGCTGGTGCTGCGCCGGACAAAGACGGCGCCCCTGCTCACGGAACTCGGCAATTTGAAGCCGATCGAGGCGGAAGCGGGCCGGCCGCTCGTCGCGGAGGAGAACGCCGCCCTTACCGATACGCTGGATTTATTGAAAAAAGTAAAAAATGCAGAATTGTACTTTAAAAAAGTCGATATTTCTAATATAATAATCAGAGCGTATGTATTCGATCGGCTGGTCTGCGAGGGAACGCCCGCGCACTTGTCGGACAATCTGGACGACTTGAAAAAGATACTGCTCGATCTCAAGGAGCAGGGGATCGAACGCGGGACCGTGAAAGTGGGCGGCGATCGGTACATCGCGTGGCAGCCGCTCTCCGAGTGAGGCGGCGCTTCGGCGACCTCGCGGCGATTCGCGCGCGGCGGGACCCTGCGAACGCGGCTTCGGATGTATGGATGTATAAACAATACCGATGTATAACAATACTATAGGGGAAATGTTTTAATGAAACAGTACGGTGGAATGCTCGTGGTAGGCGTTTTGGCCGTCTGCGTGGGCTTTGCCATATCCATGCAGATTTCGCTGGGACAGAATCCCGATCAGGGCGGTTTGGTGCCCATCGGGAAAGTCACGCCCTATCAGGCCGAACTCGAGAAGCTGCAGCTGGAGAAGGATCAGGCCATAGAGGAACTACGCGTGATCGAGGAGCGTCTGGCGCGGATCGAGATGGAAAACGCCGAGGATGATACCTTGGTCGCCGGTCTCGTAGCCGATCTCGACCGCTACAAGATGGCCGCGGGCGTCCTGGATGTCAAGGGACCCGGTCTGATCATCACCATAGAGGACCCCCCTCCGATCGAGGGGGCGGAAACCGACGCCTACGGCGATATCATGACGCATTTCGACCTGATGTTGAGCCTCGTGAACCGGCTGAAAGAAGCCGGCGCGGAGGCCATCTCCATCAACGGCAACAGGCTTGTCAACCTCACCGAGATGGTGCTTGCGGGGGACAACGTGAACATCAACTCCAACCCGACGGCCTCGCCCTATACCCTTCTGGTCATAGGCGATCCGGACACGATGGAGTCCGCCATAACGATCAAATTCGGCATTGTGAGTACGATGCGGGATATGTACAGCCTGCGCGTTTCGATAGAAAAATCGCAGGAGATCGCGATAGCCCGCTACAACGGCAGCGTTACGAATTTTCGCTATGCGCAGCCCGTGACGGAGACAGGCGCCTCTTAAGGGGCGCGGACCCCCTTATATAAACCCGCGAACGCGGACGAAAGGATGCGGCTATGCGCCTCAGGACGATCGTTTTTTTCGCAGTCAGCATATGTATAGGCTTCTCGATCATCGCGCAGGCGAAGAGTACGGACGGCATGAACCTCTTTGTGTCGCGAAAGACGCTTTCGGACCTGGAGCTTTCGATCGCGAACGAACAGGCGGAGATCGACAATATCCGCAAACGGACGGGGGAGGCCGCGCAGAAGCTCGACGCGTACAATCGGATCGTGGCGGACGCGGACGCGGACCTGCAGGAGAGCCTGCTTTCGGAACTGTCCGTATACAAGGCGCTGACCGCTTCCACGGCGGTCCACGGCCCCGGCGTGCGTATCACCCTCGACGATTCCGTAGACGAAATCCCGCTCTGGGCCGATACGAACGCCTTTATCGTTCACGATACGGACCTCCTGCGGATCATCAGCGATCTGAGCAAGGGCGGCGCGGAGGCGATCGCGATCAACGGGCAGAGGCTGTACAGCGATTCCACGATCTACTGCAACGGTTATACCGTGCGTATCAACGACGTGCCCGAGGCCAGACCCTTTGTCATAGAGGCCATAGGCGACCCCGCGAGGTTGTCTGCGGCCATGATAGGCCCGAACAGCTACGGGGTGCTTCTGCGGGAATACTACGGTTTGGTGTTTCGCGTGCAGGTGGAACCGGACGTGCTTTTGGCCGCGCGGCCGGACAGGGGTTCGACCTTCCGCTACGCGCAGCGCGCGGATCGGGAAAACATTTGAATGACGGCGCGCGCGCCGTGATGGGAGCAACTATGATCATCGCCATATTTTTAGGTCTTGCGGTAGGCGTCGCGTTCGGTTTTATATTCAATTTCTCGTTTCCGACCGAATACGCATTCTATATCACGATGGCGCTCTTGGCGGCTCTCGATTCGCTCTTGGGCGCGGCCAGAAGCCATTTGGAGGGCAAATACAACAACCTGATATTCATAAGCGGTTTCGTCGCGAACGCCGTGCTGGCGGGCGCGCTGACCTATCTGGGCGATCTGCTCGGCGTACCGCTGTACTATGCGGCCATTCTCGTGTTCGGCGGCAGGTTGTTCAACAATTTGGCCGCCATACGGCGTATCATCATAGACAGATATATAAGAAAAAAATCTCACGATTCAAAGGAATAAGTAGTGCAAAGCGATGTTGCGCGTGATATAATACAGTGATATATCGCGATTCCGCACAGTCGAGAACGTTGGCAAAAGCCTGACGGGAGGATGCGTAAAAATGCTGCAATTTGAACGAAACGAGGGAATTACGGCGCAGATAAGGGTGATAGGGATCGGCGGAGGCGGCGGCAATGCCATCAACCGGATGATCGAGAGCGGCACGCAGGGTGTCAGCTTTCTCGCCGTAAACACGGACAAGCAGGCGCTGTCTTACTCCAAGGCCGAAAACAGGCTGCAGATCGGCGAAAAACTCACGAAGGGCTTGGGCGCGGGCGGCAACCCCGAGATCGGCCAGAAAGCGGCGGAGGAGAGCCTTGAGGACATCACCCGCTTCCTGTCCGGCGCCGATATGGTGTTCATCACCTGCGGCATGGGGGGCGGCACGGGCACGGGCGCCGCGCCCATCATCGCCAAATCCTCCAAGGATATGGGCATACTGACGGTGGGCGTCGTCACGAAGCCTTTCGGCTTTGAGGGAAAAAAGCGCATGGATCATGCGGAACTCGGCATCATGTTCCTGAAAAAATACGTCGATTCGCTCGTCATCGTGCCGAACGACAGACTGCTCGCGATGGCGGAGCCGAGTACGACTTTCACGGAGGCCCTGTATCTCGCCGACGAGGTCCTGCGCCAGGGTGTGCAGGGCATTACGGACCTGATTACGACGCCGGGTATCATCAACGTGGACTTCGCCGATGTCAAGACCGTCATGCTGGATCGCGGCGTGGCGCATATGGGCGTAGGCCGGGGCAACGGCGAATCGCGCGTCAAGGATGCCGTGGACGCGGCCGTGGACAGCCCCCTGCTCGAAACCACGATCAAGGGCGCGCGCGCCATCCTTTTGAACATCGCGGGGGGCCACGATCTCAGTATGCTCGAGGTGAGCGACGCCGCCGTCCGCATAGAGCAGGAAGCGGACCGTGACGCCATCGTGATCCTCGGCACCACGGTCAACGAGGAACTGCGCAACGAGATCGTTGTCACCGTCATAGCCACGGGTTTTGACGAGAGGGAACACGAAGAGACACAGACATCCTCCGGGCAGGAGGGGGACGCGACGGTTTTTGAATCCGGTCTCAATGCGAACGGGAAAGACCCGCAGCGGGAAAGCGCCGATGCGGAAGTATCCCCGCTTTCGGGACGCGGTTTGCGCGACGACGATATAATACCGACTTTCCTGCGTCCTCCGCAGTAGGCGGGCAGGCGAGCGGCTTGTCTCTTTTCACCGCGCCGCGCGGCGATCGCGGTTTTGCGCAAGAAGATACCGGTATGCGCACAAGAATCACCTCCGCAGACAACAAAACGGTAAGGTTCGCGAAGCGGCTTTTGACGAAGAAAGGCAGGGATCTTTGCGGTTTTTACCTGATCGAGGGGCCTAAGCTCCTGTCGGAGGCGCTTGACAGCGATGCGGAGGTCTTGTTCGCTTTTTTTTGTGAGGAGGGGCCGGGCTTTCCGCCGCGCTGCGCGGCGCTGGCAAGGCGTACGGCGAACGCGCGCGCCGCGGTGCTTTTGACGTCGGAGCGGGTTTTTCGCGGCATTGCGGACACGAAAACGCCGCAAGGCGTATTGGCGGCGGTCAAAAAACCCGTCTGCGATACGGCGGGATTCTTTTCGCGCGCCGGCGGCAATGTGTTGGTACTCGATCGCGTGCAGGACCCCGGGAACGTCGGTTCGCTGATCAGGACCGCGGACGCCGCGGGCCTCGCCGGGGTGATGGCCGTCGGCGGGACGGGCGATCCCTATGCGTCCAAGGCGGTCAGGGCGGCGGCCGGCGCGCTGTTTCGCATACCTCTGCTCTTTGTCCGCGACGCGGCCGCGGCCGTCGCCCTGCTCGCGTCCGCAGGCAAGCGCATGGCCGTGGCGGATGCGCGCGGCGGTACGAGTTGCTACGCGGCCGATCTCGCGCGCGATGTCGCTTTTGTCATAGGCAACGAGGGCAGGGGTCCCGCGCGCGCGTTCACGGACGGCGCGTCCCTCGTCGTCCGCATACCCATGCCGGGCGGGGCGGAGTCCCTGAACGCGGCCGCGGCCGCCGCCGTGTTGCTGTTTGAATCGGTCAGACAGCGCGCCGCGACGGACTGAGAAAGCCGCGGGCGGCACCTGTTTTTTCGATATCGTAAGGAGACTTTCATGCAGAACACACAATTGCGGGATATCTTGCGCGATGCAAAGGCGCAGCTGGATAAGGCCGAAAGCCGTGTCGAAACGGACGAGGTACGCGTCAGATTCCTCGGCAAAAAAGGCAGACTGACGGAGATATTGCGCTCCATGGGTTCCCTCGGCGCCGAGGAACGGAAGCGGCTCGGCAAGCTCGCGAACGACGCCAGAATCGAGATCGAGGGTATGCTGGCGCGAAAATTCGAGGCGGTCAAGGCGGCGGAACACGCCCTGCGCTTTCAGGCCGAAGCCGTGGACGTTACGGAACCCGGCACGGAGTTTTGTATCGGCGCGAAGCACCCCATCACGATTACGATCGAAGAGATTTCCCGCATATTCCTGCACATGGGCTTCAGCGTCACGGAGGGCCCGGAGGTCGAAACGGTGTTCAACAACTTCGACGCGCTGAACGCCGCGCCGAACCATCCCTCGCGGGAACGCACGGACACCTTTTATATAACGGACGATACCCTGTTGCGCACGCAGACCTCCCCGGTGCAGGTGCGGACCCTGCTCGCGCAGGCGCCGCCGATCAAGGTCATCTCGCCCGGCCGCTGTTTTCGCGTCGATACGGCGGACGCGACGCATTCGCCGATGTTTCATCAGGTGGAGGGCCTGCTCGTGGATGAGGATGTCACGATGGCCGATCTCAAGGGTACGCTGGACGTTTTCGCGAAACGGATGTTCGGAGCGGAGGTCAGGACCCGATTCCGCCCGCATTTCTTCCCGTTCACGGAACCCAGCGCCGAGATGGATATGTCCTGCTTCAAGTGCGGCGGCGAGGGTTGCCGCGTCTGCAAGGGCGGCGGCTGGATAGAGATACTCGGCTGCGGCATGGTCCATCCGAACGTGCTGCGCGTCGGCAAGATCGACACGGAACGCTATACGGGCTTCGCTTTCGGAATGGGCGTCGAACGCATCGCCATGTTGCGGCGCGGTATCGAGGATATACGGCTGTTTTATGAGAATGATATGCGCTTTATCGAACAATTCGGCTGATATGAGGAGAAACAATGCTGATACCCTTGGAATGGCTAAAGGAATATGTGGATTTTGATGCGGACACGGATACTTTCTGCGAACGGATGATCCTGTCGGGTTCCAATATCGAAAGCGTGCGGCGCTACGGCGAGGATATCCGCAAGGTCCTCGTCGGAAGGGTCTTGTCCGTCGAGAAACACGCGGATTCGGATCACCTCGTCGTGACGCGCGTGGACGTGGGCGGCGCCGCGCCGCTGCAGATCGTAACGGGCGCCTCGAACGTCGGCGAGGGGGACTGCGTTCCCGTCGCGCTCGTGGGCGGCGTATTGCCGGGCGGCGTCAAGATCAAGAAGAGCAAGCTGCGCGGCATGGAATCCGAGGGCATGCTGTGTTCCGCTTCCGAACTCGGCTTTGACGACAAGGTGATTCCCGTATCGCATAAGGACGGCATATGGATATTGGAGAAAGAATACGAGATCGGCGCCGATTTTGTCCGGGCCGCCGGACTGCGGAACACGGTGATCGATTTCGAGATCACGCCGAACCGACCGGACTGCCTGTCCGTAATCGGGATGGCGCGCGAGGCGGCGGCGGTCTTTGATAAAAAGCGCGGCCTCCCGAACACGCGGACGGCGGGCAGACACGGGAACAAGGCCGAGGATTTCATCTCCGTCGAGCTGCGGCGGCCCGATCTTTGTACGCGCTACATCGCGCGCGTTATCACCGACGTGCGGATCGCGCCCTCCCCCTGGTGGCTTCAAAAGAAGTTGATGTTGGCCGGTATGCGCCCGATCAACAATATTGTCGATATCACGAACTACGTTATGCTCGAATACGGACATCCGCTTCACGCGTTCGATATAAGGATGATAGAGGGCGGCCTTATCATCGTCGATACGGCGGCCGAGGGCGAGCGCTTCACGACTCTGGACGGTGTGGAGCGGAGCATGTTTGCCGATACGCTGATGATCAAAGACGCGGTAAAGGCCGTCGGCGTGGCCGGCGTCATGGGCGGACTCAATTCCGAGGTGGAAAGCGATACGAAAACCATATTGATAGAGTGCGCGGCTTTCAAGAGCGACGGCATCCGGCTGAGTTCGCGCAGGTTGGGTCTGCGTACCGAAGCCTCCGTTCGCTATGAGAAAGGCATTTCTCCCGAGCTTGCGGGTGAGGCCGTCGAGCGTGTCTGCGCCCTCGTGGAACAACTCGGCGCCGGCTATGTGACGGAGGGCGCCGTGGATGTCTATCCCGAGCGGGACGCGCGTTTTCCCGCACCCTCGCCCGGCCTTGCGGCTTCGCGGGGGGGCGGCGGCCCCCTGCGCGCGCGCATCGGGCTTCGCGTTGCGCGCGCGAACAAGGTCCTCGGCGCGCAGATCGGTGAGGCCGCGATGGCCTCCTATCTGCGGCGCCTCGAAATGGATGTCCGCGAAACGCCCGGCAGACTGGAGGTTCTGCCGCCGCACGTCAGGCTCGATCTGGCGGAGGAGGAGGACCTCATAGAGGAGATCGCGCGCATACACGGCTATGACAGGCTCGAAACGACCCTGCACAGGGGCGCGGGCATGGCGGGCATACCCCGCGCCGCCGAACTGCGCGACCGGACGCGCGAAATCCTGCTCGCCGCCGGTTGCAACGAGATACAGACCTATTCTTTCGTCAGTCCGCGGGGCGTGGACGATATCGGCATGCCCGCGTCCGCGAAAGAACGCCGCTTCGTGCGTCTGCTCAATCCCTTGGGCGAGGAAAACAGCGTGATGCGCACGACCCTGCTGCCCGCCATGCTGGAGACCCTGGGCAGGAATTATTCCAGAAACAACGCGCGTGTCTTTGCCTTTGAGATCGGAAACACTTTCTTCGACTGCGGCGAGGGGCTTTTGCCGGAGGAACGGATCGCCCTTTCCTTGGGCGCTTACGGCGGCGGCATGGATTTCTTCCGCATGAAAGGCGTGCTGGAAGCGCTGTTTGAACGCTTCGGACGCAAGGTCTCCTACGAGGCGGAACGCGCCGCCGCCGCTTGGCATCCCGGGCGCTGCGCGCGCGTGTTCTTTTCGGAAACGCCCGTCGGCATATTCGGCGAGCTGCACCCCGACACGGCCGCGCGTTGCGGCGTGGGGATGCGCTGCTTTGCCGCGGAGATCGACTTGGCCGCGCTGATCGAGCGGGCCGAAACCCTGCGCGTCTACGTTCCTCTGCCGCGCTATCCGGCCGCGGCGCGGGATATCGCGCTCCTCGTGCGGACGGAGATTTCCGTGAAACAGATCGAGGATGTCATACGAGAGGCGGGCGGAAGCCTGCTGGAAAGCGCGCGGCTCTTCGATGTGTACAGGGGACCGCAGGTGGCGGAGGGCATGAAGAGCGCGGCTTTCAATTTGATCTATCGCTCGCCCGTGCGCACCCTGACCGACGCGGAGGTGAGCGCGGAGCGCGACAGACTGCTTGCGGTGCTGAAACGGGAACTGGGCGCCGCCTTGCGAGACGTATAGAAAGGACCCGGGGCACCCTCGGCGCGCCGAAAGGCCGTATCAACCCATTGCGGGAGGATGATTATGGAAAAGCTAAGCGTCAAGATTTACGGGCAGGAGTACACGATTACGGGTGACAGATCGCAGGCCTATATGGGACGCGTAGCCGCGTACGTCGATGAGAAGATGAAGCAGCTTTCGGGGGTGCTGCCGAACGGCTCCGTATCGGAGCTTGCGTCCTTGGCGGCGGTGAACATCGCCGACGAATTCTTTGCCAACGAAAACAGCGTAACCGAGATCAAAAACAGGAATGAGCAGCTGGAAAACGACACGCACCATTACATCTCCCTGTGGGAGGAGGCCAAGAAGAGTTTTCTGCAGTACAAGGAGGAAGCGCAGAGTCTGCGTGAGGAAAAGCACGAACTGCAGGGCCGCTTTGAGACGCTGCGGGCGGAATCGGAGAGGCTGTCGAATCTCGCGCGGACGCTGGAGGAACGCGTGAACATCTTAGAGAGCGAAAAAGACGGTCTGCTCTCCGGTATGCGGGCGCGGGAGTCCGAAAGGGAGAGCCTTGCCGAGCAGTTCCGCGAACTGGAGGGCAAGAGCAGGGAGATCGAGAGCGGCTTCTTCGAGCTTCAGATGGAGAACATCCAACTGAAAGGGGAGCTTGAACGCTATAAGCGCATGGTTGAATAACGCGGACAGGCGTCGTTCAAATTCGGCTCCGTCCGAATTTGAGCGCGGAGCGCACTCAAATTGTTGAACGG
>JAITKU010000149.1 GCA_031278255.1 Eubacteriales Family XIII. Incertae Sedis bacterium
TAGCAGTACGCGACGTGAGGGGCTGCCCAAGCCGGAACGTCGGTGAATTTATGGGTTGAGCCGTTCGTTGCGTACCAAACGTTTATATCGCCCGTTTTGTTAACGTCCCACCTTGTGAGTATAACGGCAAGCTCCGCGCGGGTAAGGCCTTTGTCGAGATTCAGGTTGCCGTTTTCGTCGCCCCTGTAAATTCCGGCGTAAACGAGGTAATCCACAGCCACTTCCTGACTGCTGACCGCCGCCAACGATGACAAAGGAAGCGCCATTACCATAAGAAGCATTGCCAGAACCGCCGCCAAAAGCCTTGTCGATGTGATTCGCTTGTGTAGGGTTTTCATCGTGTTTTCCTCCATTTAAGTCAGTGAGAACCCTCGATAACTCTAACTTGTTGAAATTTCAACGTTCTTGTGGTTGCGTATTTTTGTTCACCTCCGCCATATGGCCGTTTGTACAACAAGCAGGCTGAATGAACGTTGAAATTACCTAGCTTCCATAAAATGGTTTCTGAGGGTACTCCTTCAAGAGAATTCGTGGCCGGATTTTCCAAAACGCCCCGCGAAACGGCATTCCAAAGAAAACAAGGTCAATGCGATTTTTGGGGCGGCCGGTCCGTCCGCGCGGCCGCGCGCTCGCCAAAGGGCAGCTGCGCCAATATCACGGCCGCGAACATCAGGACGCAACCCAGCATTTCGCGTCCCGTAAAGCGCTCGCCCAATAGGAGGAAGCCGCCGATCACGCCGAAGATCGCTTCCGTACTCATGATGATGGAGGCGGCGGTGGGATTGGCGTATTTCTGGCCCACGGCCTGCAAGGTGAAGCCCGCGCCCGAGGAGAGGACGCCCGTATAGAGGATCGCGGGCAGCACCGCGACGATGCTTTCAAGGCTGA
Source organism: Eubacteriales Family XIII. Incertae Sedis bacterium (assembly GCA_031278255.1). Taxonomy (GTDB): domain Bacteria; phylum Bacillota; class Clostridia; order Peptostreptococcales; family Anaerovoracaceae; genus JAITLA01. Next base: position 889 of record JAITKU010000149.1, read on the forward strand.
GGGTGGGCGCCGTCATGAAATGCGCGTCCGCGAAAGGCATGACCGCGAGGCTGAACGCGCCGCATACGATGAACTGCACGCAGGAGAGGCGGATGGCGTCCGTGCGCCGCACAAACCGGTCTATGACGAGTATATGTATGGCCCAAAACGCCGCGCCGAACAGTATGACCAAATCGCCCGGATCGATGCTGAAGCTTTCGGTAATGCACAGGCAGTACAGGCCCACGGTGGCAAGCAGCACGCCCACCCAGGTGTTCCAATGGGTTCGATGTTTCAAAAATATTCCAAAAATGGGAACTAAAATAATATAGAGCGTGGTGATAAAGCCCGCTTTCGACGCGGTGGTGAACACGAGGCCGATCTGCTGAAAATTGGAGCCCGCAAAGAGGACGAGTCCGCACAGGAGTCCGCCCTGCAGCAGGGTTTTCCTTTCCGCGCGCGGGAACACGGCCGGCTTGCCGCCGTTCGCGCCGCGCCGCGCGCCGCTTTGGATCGTGAGAAAGACGATCAGGGTAAGCGCGCCCAGCATGGTGCGGACGCCGTTGAAGAAAAACGGCCCGACGTGTTCCATCCCGGAACGCTGCGCGACGAAAGCAAAGCCCCAGATCATGGCCGTAAGCGTCAAAATGCTCGTTGATTTGATTGCATTGTTCATTGAAATCCCCCCAATTCCTTGTTGACGCCGTTTTGCCGCCCGCGAATCGACAGACGGCCCCATAAAAAAGCCGCGGCATTCGACGCGGCTTCGGCGCTTTCTTATATTCTATCGCATTTGCGAGAGAATTGCTTCATTTTTGATCGTTTTTTAATATAAATGTATTTTTGCGCCCGGTCCCGCGCGCACGCGGGGAACGCTTCCCCCGATCGCCCTCCGCCTCCGAACCGTAACGATGCGTTAAGGCGGGACGCGTTCGGCGTCTACGGTTCCAAGACAAAATCGATCTCGCGTCTGCCGATGTCCACCTTTTCGACGCGGATGCGCACCGTGTCGCCGAGGGCGAAAACCCTGCCCCTGCGTTCCCCGACGAGCCGGTAGTGCGCGGGATCGTAGATGTAGTAATCGTCGGTCAGCGTGTTCATGTGGACAAGGCCCTCCACCGTGTTCGCCAGCCCCGCGAAGAAGCCGAACGAGGATACGCCGCTGATCACGGCGTCATGGCATTCCCCGATCCGGTAACTCATGTATTCCGCTTTCTTGCGCTTTTCCACGTCGCGTTCCAGTTCGATGGCCCTGCGCTCCGTCTCGGAGGAACGCAAGGCGGCGGTTTCGGCCTTTTCCCGCAGGGCGCCGCGCCGTTCGGCCGCGACGCCGCCGCGCAGGTTCTCCTTGATAATGCGGTGGACAAACAGATCGGGATAACGTCTTATGGGAGAGGTAAAATGGCAGTAATAGCGCAGCGCGAGGCCGAAATGCCCCCTGCATTCCGCGCTGTAAGAGGCTTTCTGCATGGAGCGCAGCGTCACCGTGTTCACGACGTTTTCATAGGGCTTGTCCTTTATCGCGGAAAGCAGTTCGTTCAGCGCGGCGGGACGCACGTTCGCCGGATCGCCTTTCAGCGTCAGGCCGAAACCGCCGATGAAAGTCTTGAATTCCGTCATGCGCTCCGCGTCCGGGCGTTCGTGTACGCGGTACACGAAAGGGAATTCCCCGCGGCAGTATTCCTCCGCCACGCATTCGTTGGCCAGCAGCATGAATTCCTCTATCATGCGGTTTGCCGTGCGCCGCTCGGCCACGGACACGAGTACGGGAATGCCGCTTTCGTCCAAGCTGATCTTCGCCTCATCCAGATCGAAGTCGATACTGCCGCGCGCTTCGCGCCTCTTTTGGAGCTGCCGGGCGAGCGCGGCCATGCGCAGCAGATCGTCGTGGATTTCGGCGTACCGCTCTTTCAGCGCGGGATTGTCGGTTTCCAGCAGATCGGAGATGTCCGTATAGACGAGCCGCGCTTTCGAGCGAATGACGCTCTCGTAGATCGTATGCCCGAGAACCTCCCCATCCGCGTCGATCGAGATATCGACGGAAAGCGTGAGCCTGTCAAGGCCCTCGTTCAGGCTGCATATGCCGTTGGAGAGCGAAACGGGCAACATCGGCACAACCTGATCGAGCAGGTATATGCTCGTGCCCCGCTGCAGGGCTTCCTTGTCGAGACGGCTTCCGTCCTTGACGTAGTGGCTCACATCGGCGATATGGACACCGAGGACCCATCCGCCGCCCGCGCGTTCCCTGACGGAAACGGCGTCGTCGAAGTCTTTCGCGTCCGCACCGTCTATCGTAAATATACGTTCGCCGCGCAGATCGCGCCTGCCGGCGCATTCCGATTCCGAAACGCTCTGCCCGACGCGCCCCGCCTCGGCCTCGACCTTTTGCGGGAAATCCTTCGACAGGCCGAAGCGCTTGACAGCGGCCAAGATATCGCCGCCCGGCGCGTCGGCCGCGGCGATGATCTCGATGACGCGGCCCTCGGCGCTCTCCGCCGCGTCCCGGCGTTTCGTGAGCCTGACCAACACCTTGTCGCCGGGGGAGGCGCCGCCGAAGTCGCTCTGCGCGATCCGTATCTCCCGCGGCGCGCCCCTGTCGTAGGGCGTGACCGAACCCGGACCCGTGTCCCGCTCCCGGTTAAACAGGCCCACAAATTCCGGCAGGGGCCGTTCCGGGGGCGCCTGTCGCTCCCGTCGCGTCTGCCGCTTTCGCAGCGCGCGTTCCTCCCGCCGCAGGCGCGCTTGCACGCCGCCGCGTTTCCTGTTGCGTTTGGGTTTGCCTTTTCTCGTGCCCGTATTTGCCATTTGTTTTCGCACCGCCTTTTCATCCGCAGGGTATTACATGCCGTTTGTTTAAGTATACATCCTGCGGCCCCGCCGCGCAAGCGCCGCGCGCGCCGATTTCGCGGGGGTCCGCGCCGAATTTCAAGCCGAGGGACAGCCCATGCGCACCGAATTGAACGACGCCGCCCAATCCCCCGGCGAAGTGAGCCTCGGGCGAACGGAGGAATGAGGCGAAGCCGAATGTCAGACGGAGCTGAATTTGAACGACGGCGTCAGTCCCCCGCCTCTACAGGCGGCGGGTTTCAACTTTCCAAGCTGTCAGTGGCGGGTGCAATCCCCCACTGACGCCTATGTTTTGAGGGGCGGCGGGCGAAG
>JAITKU010000174.1 GCA_031278255.1 Eubacteriales Family XIII. Incertae Sedis bacterium
TCCCACGAGTCCATGTTGCGCATCTGCAATGTGTATCCGCCCAGAAGCGACAGCATCCGGTTCGGGCAGCCGTGGCTGGGGGATACGTTTTTGCCCTCGCCGTGCATATCGGACTCGCACAGCACGGCCTCAGGTCCGTAGCTATGCTTCATGCGAAGCAATTCGTCGGCGCAAATCTGCGCGGCCTCGTCCCAAGAGATACGCACGTAGGCGCTCTTGCCGCGATTCTGCGGGTTGCGCTCCCCTTTGGGGTCCCAGTCCACGCGTTTGAGCGGATATTTCACCCGATTGGCCGAGTACACGCGGCTCTTGTAGCCGAGGCCGAAATGCGTCGTCATGACGCGCATGGGCGGGACAAAGGTCTTGCCGCGAGCCTCTATCTTCCACGGATTGCAGTATTTTTCCGCGTGTTCCGCGTCGTAATGATAGGGTCTGATCCGCGTAATCTTGCCGTCTGTCGAATCCACAAGGCAAAGCCCGCCGCTCTCGGGTCCCATCAGGCTGAAGCTGATCACGCTCTGTTTGTCCGGCTTAAATTTGTCGCTCAAATCCGTACGCCTCCTCCGTCGCTTGTTCTCATTAAATTCCTCCGTTGCTTTATATATATACTTTACACCCAAAACGCGCCGAAAGCAATACGGATTCGCGCCGGATCGCGACGCGGGGCTCGCGGCCGCCGCGCGAAAACGCGTTTTGGCAAAGGCGCCGCGCCGGAATTTTCAAATTTGGCTCCGTTCAAATATTAACGCAAATATTACAGAAACATTACAAAAACACTTAGGTCTTGACAGTCCGCGAAAATTCCTGTAGACTGGCTTTCATACCAAGGGCAAAGAAGCCGGGAAAGCTTCTTTGCCCTTTTGTTTTACCGGCGAATCCGTGGCCGCGCGCCTCTGATCCGCCGGATCTGTTTCGGACGATGCGGGGAAATCATTCGGAGGTGTGCGATGCGGTCGGCAGGTGAAGCGTATGAGATCGTGATGAAGCATGTGAGCATGGTCTACGGCGCGGAGGGCGCGGAAACCGCCGCGCTGTCGGATGTGTCCCTGAACATCGGAAAGGGCGCGTTCGTTTCGTTGCTCGGGCCTTCGGGTTGCGGCAAGACGACACTGCTCCGTATTATCGCGGACCTCATTCACCCGACGGCGGGCACCGTTACGGTGGGCGGAGAAAGCCCGCGGGAGGCGCGGCTTGGGAGGCGCTATGGGATTGTGTTTCAAAACCCCGTGCTTTACGATTGGCGCAATGTCAGGCGCAACATCAGGCTCCCGCTCGAAATCATGCGCATCGACAGGGAGGCGCGGGAAAGCCGCGTGAACGACATGATGGAACTGGTCGGACTCACGCAGTTCGCGGAGTATTACCCGACGGAGTTGTCGGGCGGTATGCAGCAGCGTGTCGGCATCGCCAGAGCGCTGGCCCCGCAGCCGGAGATATTGCTGATGGACGAGCCTTTCTCGGCCTTGGACGAATTCACGCGGGAGAAGTTGCAGGCGGACCTGCTCGATATATGGAGCAAGACGGGCAAGACCGTTATCTTCGTGACGCACAACATCGCCGAGGCGGTGTTCCTTTCCGATCGCGTTGTCGTGCTGTCGCCGCGTCCCGGCCGGCTGTCCGCGATCGCGGACGTGGATTTGCCGCGCCCGAGACAGCCCGCCGTGCGGGATACGCCCGCGTTCAACGCGCTCGTGGCGAAGATACGCGGCAGCTTTGAGGAGGTGATCGCGTGAACGCGAAAACGGCGAGAGGCGCGCGGATGCTCGTCACGCCGGTCTGGATCGCGGGTTTCCTGCTGGTCTGGGAGATCGGCGCCTTTGTCGTGGCGGACATCAAACGCACGCCGGAGAACGTGTTGCCGCACATCTATCAAATCGTTCAGTCGATCTTCAGCGCGACGCCGGTCAGCAACAAGATGACCGCGGCGGAGATCGTGGCGGTCAACGCCGGCGCCACCCTTTTGCGCGCGGGATTCGGCTTCGTACTCGGCGCCGCGTTCGGCTTCGCGTTGGCCGTGCTGATGCGCCTGTCGAAGTTGATCGAACGGATTGCGTTTCCCTACCTCACAATCATACAAATGATCCCTATATTGGGTATAGCACCCATCATGCTCGCCGTCACGGGCAGCATAGACAAGAGCCGCGTCGCGATCGCCGCGATCCTCACCTTTTACCCCGTTGCCGTGAACACGCTGGCGGGCTTCAAGGCCATAGAAAAGGAACGCTTGGAACTCATGTATTCCTACGCGGCCGGCAAGCGCGCGATCTATACGAAAACGCTGATTCCGTTCTGCACGCCCTATCTGTTCACGGGCCTCAAAATCGCGGCGCCGATGGCGATTACGGCCTCCATCCTCGTGGATACCCTGCAGGGCGACGGCGGCCTCGGCTGTATGCTTTCGCAGTCGCTGAAACACGCGATGTCGATCTACGTGTTCTGGCAGATCGTGTTTTTCAGCGCGATCGTGGGCATATTGAGTTTCTTCTTGATGGGCGCCGCCGAGAAGCTCTTCATGCCGCAGAAACGAAAGCGCCGCCGCGCGGCGGCCTGCGCGAGAGGGGAGGCGGCGGGATGAGAGGCAAAGCGCGTCCCGCAAACGAGGCGATTTTCCCGGCGAACGGCGATCTCGCGGCGCAAACGCGCGCGGGGCTTTCGGACGAAGCGGATGCGGCGCTTTCGGAGGCGGAAGAAAGCGAATATTACCCGCCGCCGCAGAGCGCCGCCGCGCGGCGCGTGGCCGCTTTCGCGCCGCCGCTGTCCGCAGGCGTCCTGCTGCTCGTGTTCTGGCAGACCGGCTTCCTGCATCAGGTGTTCGGCGTGGACGATTTCACCCTGCCGCTGCCCTTGAAGATCGTCGGGATCATGGTTTCAAACGCGCCCAAGATCATGTACAATGTCAAGGATACGGTGATTGTGGCGCTGGCGGGACTCTTTCTCGGCTCCGCACTCGGCTATCTCATCGCGATATTCGCGACGCTGTTTCCGAAATGGGGTACGGGCGGGCTGAGCCTGCTGGCCGCGTTCAACGCCGTTCCCATCGTGGCGCTGGCGCCCGTGATCACGAACCTGACAAAGGACGTGAGCAGCGACGCCTATATCCGCAGCATGGTCGCGAAAATGCTGGTGGTAATGCTGTTTTGCGCGGCCGCGATGAGTATCAACGCGTGGCGCGGATTGCGCGAACTCAAGCCCTTTTCCGAGGACCTCATGCTTTCCTACGCGGCCGGCCGCTTCAGCGTGTTCATGAAGCTGCGCATTCCGAACAGCGTGCCCTATGTGTTCACGGCGCTCGGCGTCGGGGTTCCGGCCTGCGTGATCAGCGCGCTCGTCAGCGAGTATTTTGCCGAGTACATCACGGGGGTCGGACGGCAGATTCGGGAGAACATCGTGCTGGCGCAATATCCGACGGCTTGGGCCTACATCGTGACGGCCTGCGCGATCGGTATCGTTTTTTATTGGGTTCTGATGCTGTGCAAGCGTTTGATTAAAACATAAAGGAGGGATCATGATGAAAAGTTTGTTTGTAAAGATGAGTCTGTTGCTTGCGTTTGCGCTCGCAATCCTCTCGCTGGCCGCCTGCGGCGGGTCCGGCGCTTCGGAGGAAACGAGCGAAACGGATGACGCGTCCGCCGTCGAATCGGAGGAGACTGCGGCGAGCGGCCCCTATTTCGACGCGGCGGCGAGCGTCGAGGAGGTGGTCACGCGCGCGGCCTCCGAGGGCAAGGTGGGCAACTGGGGGCTG
>JAITKU010000246.1 GCA_031278255.1 Eubacteriales Family XIII. Incertae Sedis bacterium
GAAGTGAACCGCAGGTGAACGGAGGAGTGAGGCGAAGCCGAACGTTGCACCCGCCACTGACAGCTTGGAAAGTTGAAACCCGCCGCCTGTAGAGGCGGGGGACTGACGCCGTCGTTCAACCCTATCGAATAGGTCTATGAGCGTGTCGCGGCTGAAGCGTTCGTCAACCGGTTTGTCAAAACGCTTATATCGCTCGTCGTTTATGACCGCTTTCACGTCGGCGGCAGTCGTAATTGTAAGATCGTAAAGCCGTTCAAGATCGGCGTAATCCGAGAGCGCAGCTTTTGTAAGCAAATTGCGGCATGGCGTCTGCCCCCTCAGTAGTTCACAACTAAGATTTCATCCGCCGAGTCCGACTTGTCCTTGGTGTGATAATTGCTGTTTCCGTAGCTGTGATTGAGGTGAATCACGCGGTACTTATCCGCCCACTCCGCAAGAACGGTATTGGTCCTGCCTTTGCTTGTCAAAACATTCGAGAGCGCGAAGCGAATACGGCGCTCGTTCAGCGCGTCCAACAGTGCAAGCAAATCACGCTCGCTCTGCTCATTCCAGCCGCCTTGCTCGTTGTAAGTCGCACAGGTAATCAGATAGGGCGGGTCGCAATAAACAAGGCTGTTTTCGGCCGGTGCGGTCGTATCAAACTCGCGAAAGTCATGGCAGGTGAAACGATAATCGCCGCCGCTCAAACGGTCGATAAACGCCGTCAGTTTTGCTTTCATCCTGTTGTTGAAATCGCGCTTGCCGACGGGCGAATTGAATTCACCCTTGTTGTTGAAGCGAATTTGATTGTTGAACGCGTACACGATAAGCGTATACAGCATTATGCGGCGGACGGGACCTTCGTTTTCGACGTTAAAATCGGCGCGGAGTTTAAGGAAAGGTTCGCGGTTACAGTCGCAAAGCCCCGCCGAACTTTTACAGCCGTAGAAATCGTAACCGTGTTCCGCCGAACGCGACAATCCGTATTTCGTTATTGTTTCGTCGATCATCGATAAAACGCGTTTGCCGCCGAGGTCGCGGAATGCGTTGTACAGGCGGATCAACTGCGGGTTGTTGTCGTTGAAAACCACGCGGCCCGCGTTCACGTTAATACCGACATTACCGCCGCCGCAAAACAAATCGACAAACGTGTCAATCCGCTCCGGGAAGTGCGGCAAAATTTGCGGTAACAGCTTGAACTTGCCGCCTGTGTAGTTGAGCGGAGACCGGATAATCTCTCGCTCTTTGGGTTTGCAAACGCACAGGAACAGGCGTTCCTCGTGTTTGTCGATATCGGACTTGCCCGCTGAAAACGGTTTGTAATCCTGCGTGAAAACGCGTACATCGCCTTTATCTGACAGGACGCGCATAATATCCTCGTCGCTGATTTTGGCGTTTGAGCGGTCATTTCCCTTTTGCGCCATATTGTTATACGACAGCAATATGTATCGGGCGTTGATATTCCGAATCAAATCCGCAAACGCCGCCGCCGCTTTGTTCGTGCAGTAATCGCTTTTGAGCGCGGTTCTGTCCGGTTTTCCGGCTGTGCCGCGGACGGCGGGTTTTTCCCATCGCGCGATGTTCTCCAAAAGGTGGTAGGCATCGCAGTACTGCCGCGAATTGTACGGCGGATCGATGTAGATCAAATCGGCGCTGATCCGCTTGACTAACGCGTTCGTGTCCTCGTTACAGCAAACATTACCGCTGTTCAAGCCCTCCGGCGGCAACGGGACAGACAGTTCAAGCTGTCTGCCGAATTCCGCTCCTTGTCTGAAAGCGTCATAGTGACCGCAGGTGTTCGCGATTTTGTCGGCGGCGTACAGCAGCGACGTAATCAGCAGCGCGCGTTCGCGTTCGTTGATCTCGTCGCGAGAGCGGCGAAGCTCGATATCCTCACGGACAAAGCCGATTTTGCGGCAATCGGCGCGGCTGAAAAACGTATCGGCGAAGTTCTCGCTCATGTAATTATCGGTCGTAACGGCGGCGGTGTTGTAATCGGCGATCAACCGCTTGATCTTCGCTTGCGAATACGCCTGCGGCGAGAACCACGCGAGGTGACAGATATAGTTGCTGTAAAGGTGGTCGTTGGTTATGAGCCGCTTACCCGCGAACGCCGAAGCCACCGCGCCCGTTCCCGCGAAAATATCCGCGACGGAAGTGACGCGCCCGCAATTTTCGGCAACCGTCTCAGTGATGAACGGCAGGAGCTTGTACTTGTTGCCGAGATAACGACGGTTGTTGATGTAGGTGGTTTTCAAAGGCTTTTCGGGCGCGGCTTCGCGCATTGTGGGCGCATAAACGTTCGCTTCCTCCGCAACGGGCATTTGGCTCACCTTATATAATGCACTCGGCAATCAAGCTCAATCGCACGCGTCCAGCGCGATATCGCCCAAGTTGAGGCTCTCGTCCGTCTTGAGCGCCGCAAAGACGCGCGTCCGGTAGCCCTTGGCGTCCACCGCCAGTTCAAAGACGCCGACGGGTAGGTCCGTAAACCAGAAGTCTCCGAATTCGTCCGTGGCGGTCCGCCACGTTTTGCCGCCCGATTGCAGACGGCAGGACGCGCCCTCGATGATCTCCTCCCGGACGGGGTCGTACACCGTGCCGCCGATGAACATGCCCGGGATATTGCGGTAGTACACCTGCGGGGCCGCTCCCGTTTCGGGGCGCAGGACGACGGCGCCGGCGGTGAGTTCCGCAAGCTCCGCCTCTTCCCCGAAGCGCATTGCGTCGGTGGGGCAGGCGTCCACGCAACGCGGCAGCTTCGCGCCGTGGTCGAGCAGATGCGCGCAGCCGGTGCATTTCTGCGGCAGATTGAGCGCTTCGTTGAAGTAGACGGCGCCGTAGGGGCAGGACCCCGCGATCTGCCTCTGCCCCGCCGCTTTCTCGGGATCGATGATGATAAGCCCGTCGTCCCGGCGGTACACCGCGCCGTTTTTCGCCGCGGGGATACAGGGGGCGTTCGCGCAATGATTACATATTTTGGATATATAGTGTATTTTTACCTTTGGTATGGCGCCGCGAACGTATTCCTCCACCCTGCACCAAAATTGCCCCGTTTCCGGCTGGGGCTTGGCGTAGGGCGTCCAGTCGTTGCCGCAGTGTTCGTCCTTGCAGGCCAATTGACAGTTGTAGCATCCCGTGCATCGCGCCACGTCGATTACGAATACCTTAGCCATTTGTCACAGCCTCCTTTTCCGCAGACAGAAGCCAGCCCGCAAGGCAGACGCCGGCCGCCGGGTCGATTTTGCGGGCGAAAGCCTCGGGATAATCGCGTTTCCAGCCCTCCATTTCCTCTTCCGTAACCTTTTCCACCTCCGCGAGGAAGCCGCTGGTCGCCATGCCGGTGCAGTTCTTGGAGGTCATGGCCGTGGGCGTGATGCTGTTGATACAGCCGCCGCGGTCGAGCAGGCCCGGGATGATGGGATCGAGCCTCGCCCCGTGGTCCACATAGCAGGTGTTTGGGATGAGCCGCTCGGTGACGTAGGCCGCGCAGAGTACGATGCCGCGCTCGTTGTACACCTTGACGATATCGCGATGCTTTATGCCGCGCTTCGCCGCTTCAAGGGGGTGCAGCCACAGCGGTTCGTATTGGTATCCGTCCGCGGCGCGTATCTTCATCGTTTCCACCTCGCGGTTCCATACGATATCGTCACATTGGGCGTGTACGCGCCAGCGGCCGTGGTTGGACATGCAGAGGAGGGGGTATTTCTTCGCCCGTTCGCCCGTGAGCCTCTCGTCGTGGCTTTCGCTCTTCTCCACCCAATGCGGCACGGGCGGCCGCTCCTTGTCGTCCGGCATGTAGCGTTCTATATCCGAGGAAGAATACTCCAAAAGCCCCGTCGGGGTGGTCAGCGGATTGTTTTTCGGGTCTTTCCAGAAGCCGTAGAGACCGGCGGGGACCTCTTGCGCGTTCGGTTTGCAGGGCAGTATGAACACCTTTTTGTCCTTGAATTCCTCCCAGGACATCGTGTCCTCACAGCCCGTGGCCTTGTAGAAGAAGCGAACGCGTTCGTCCTCGGTCAATTTCCCGGTGTAGGCGTCCGCGTACGCCTTGCCCAGCTTCTCGCAGACCTTTACGCACACGTCAAAGTCGGACAGGGATTCCCCGACGGGCGGGCAGCAAGGCTCCTCCAGATAGACGGACTGGAACACGCCGCTCGAAAAGTCGTTGCCGATATCGGGCATTTCGTGTTTGGTCGCGACGGGCAGGATGAGGTCGGCGAAGTAGCAGTCGTTTTCCATCCACGGATGTTGCGCGACGATGGTTTCGATGGATTCGTGCCGATAAGCCTCGATGAAGAGGTTTCCGTTGTTCCAGCAGGTGACGTTGCAGGGCGCGTCCGTCCAGATCATATGCACGCGGGACTGCCCCGGCCTGGGATATACGATCTTCTCAAACTGATAGACGCCGGTCGGTCTGCGGTAATTGTTTTTGTCGGGCACTTGGCTCGTGGAGAACATGTGCATACCGTACCATTCGGCCTTGCCCTCCACGATGGCCCTGTGTACGAGGCAGCGCGGGATGAATTGCGTCGGCGGCGGCAATTGCTCAAACAGCGGGACGAGTTCGGGGACACGCTCCTTTTGCTCCGGCGTCAAAACGAAGCGCTTCATGTTGATCTCATCGGGCAGGTCGCCCGCGATGGGGCGCAGCGCGTCGCAGATATGCGGCATGGGCACCGGCTTGGCCGGCGTGAAAGGGACGGGGAAATCCTTGGCCCACATGTTCCATTCTATCATCTTGGTCTGGTGTACGCCGGGTTTTCCGAGGCCCTGCATCCCGAGCAGCATAACCTCCAGGCGCGCGGGTTCGCTCGCGTAGGGGCCGCGAATGAAGCTGCCCCCGTTGCCGTGGCAAATGCTCGTGATCTTCTTGGCCCAACTCTTCGCGAGGGCCTTGATGGTCCACGGCTTCACGCCGCATTTTTCCGAGGCCCATTTCGGCGTCTTGGGCTCTCCGTCCTCCTTGCCCATGACGTAATCGACGAACTTGTCGAAACCGTAGCTGTGATCGGCGATATATGCCTTGTCGTAACACCCCTCGGTAAGCCAAATATACGCGATCGCCAATTGCAGGGCCGCGTCGGTGTTGGGCAGGATGGGAATCCATTTGTCGGCGTGGACCGCCGCGCCGTAGTTGAGGTCGGGGCAGATGTACACCTGCTTGATACCGAGTTCGGTAAACCAGTAGCACAGGCGGCTCGGCAGATGCATACCGAAGCCGAGGGGCGTCACCTCGGGATCGCAGCCCCAAAACAGCAGCATATCCGAATGCTTGGCCATGTCCGGGATCAGATTGGCCTGCGGCGTCTGCAACACCACCGGCGGGCAACCCCCCACGTTCATAACACCCCCAGAACAGACCCCCCACCCATACATAATTAGCATATGCAACGTTT
>JAITKU010000014.1 GCA_031278255.1 Eubacteriales Family XIII. Incertae Sedis bacterium
CCCGCCGCCCCTCAAAACATAGGCGTCAGTGGGGGATTGCACCCGCCACTGACAGCTTGGAAAGTTGAAACCCGCCGCCTGTAGAGGCGGGGGACTGACGCCGTCGTTCACTCCGCGAGCGTTCCGAGAAGCACGCGCAACGCGTTAAAGCGTCCCGTATCCCGCTTTCCGAAGCCGTAGCCGACGCCCAAGACCTCCATTTCCGGCAGGCGCGTACAGCGGGCGCCGAGGCCTTTCAGTATGCCGAAACCCGTGGGCGTCACCATTTCGGTAGGCACATCCTCCCCGACGATGCTGATACCGCTGCCTTTGAGCATTTCCATCACCGCCGGGACGGGAACGGGGATCAGGCCGTGCCGGCAATGTATGAAGCCGCTGCCGTCGTGGACCGGCGAACACAGGATTTCGTCCGCGCCGAGCATATCCACACAGACGGCCGCGCCCACGATATCGACGATGGAATCCAGCGCGCCCACCTCGTGGAATACGACATCCGGGACGGGGATATCGTGAACGGCGGCCTCCGCCTCCGCGATAACCCGGAACACCGAGATTGATATTTTTTTCACATTGTCGTTCAGTCCGCTGTTTTCGATCAGGGCGCAAATGGATTTGAAGCTGCGATGTTCGTCCGGCGCGCGGTCCGCGCGCTCGTCCGCGGCGTGCGTATGGTCGTGCGTGTGCGCGTGGCCGTGGTCGTGCGCGTGATTCCCGTCATGGGAATGGTCAAAACCGCCGTGCGCGTGCGTGTGAACATAGGGCGCGCCGGCGCGCGCCGGCGCGCCGTCTATGCGCACGTCGAGGTTCACGCCCGTGATTCCGTTCACCTGCGCCTTGCTTGGGGTGAGCGAAAAACCCGAAACACCCAGCTTGCCGAGTTCCGCGCGCAACCTGTCCGCATCGGCCCCGAGATGGATCAACGCACCGAGCGTCATATCGCCGCTTATACCCGCGACGCAATCAAAATACAATACGCGTTTCATATTCGCCTCCGTCGCGGCCCTCGGGCCGCCGTCGTTCTGCTTTGGCTTTTGTCGGACCCACAGCCCACGGCCTTTCGGCAGGGGCCGCGTCCGGCTAGGCCCTCTCTGCGGGGGCCGCGGACAAGCTGTCGATCAGCGCGGCCAGATAACCCGCGCCGAAGCCGTTGTCGATGTTCATGACGCTCACGCCGAGCGAACAACTGTTGAGCATGGCGAAGAGGGCCGCCAGTCCGCCCAGACTCGCGCCGTATCCCACGCTCGTCGGCACCGCGATCACGGGTTTGTCCACGAGGCCGCCCACGACGCTCGCGAGCGCGCCCTCCATGCCGGCCACGACCACGATGGCGCTCGCGGCGCGAATCTGCGGAACGCGGTCCAGCAAGCGGTGCAGACCCGCCACGCCCACATCGTATACGCGCAGGGCCGCGCTGCCGTAGAATTCGGCGGTGAAAGCCGCCTCCTCCGCCACGGGCATATCCGCGGCGCCGGCCGAAACGACGGCCACGCCCGCGCCCGCGCGGAGCGCAAAATCGCGCCGCAGCAGAATCAGACGCGCCGTCTGTTCGTAGCGCGCCTCCTTGAGTCTGCGCTTGACGGCCTCATACATCTCCGCGGAAGCTCGCGTACACAGTACGTTTGCGTTCGTCGCGGCCAGTTCTTCCATGATCAGGGCCGCCTGCTCCGGCGTCTTGCCCTGTCCGAATACGACCTCGGCCGCGCCGCAGCGAAGCGCGCGATGCTTGTCCACGTTCGCGAAGCCCATGTCCCGATACGGCAGGTCCTTTAGGACCTCGGCGGCCTCGGCGGGGCTTTTTTCCCCTCCGGCCACCTCCTGCAAAATGCGTTCAAGGAATGCTCTGTCCAATGGAATGCTCCGATAAGATCATTGCGATAATTTGCGCATGGCTAGATTATATCATTGTAAACGCGCAAAGGAAACAAGAAATCCGATATTTCCAAAATTTATGAGAATGCGTGGTCGGTCGGACACAGGGGGGCGCGGACACGGCAAAAGCACCGCGCAGGGGCGACCCGGAGGAGAAAAGGAACGGTGTTGCGGCTGAAATCCGGCGCCTTTTGAACAGCGGCGAGCCGATGTCGCCCACCGCGTACGCAATAAATCACCCCACTTCTCGGGTACTCCGCAGTCTTGCCGCGAGACAGTTTGTTTCGGAACCCTGCCTGATGGGAATAGTCGGCTTGTGTTCGGTTAATGTGTCATTCCCTAAATCGACAGCGGCAGCAGCATCATGGAAAAGCCGATCAGACCCAAGTGCGGGGAGGGCGTAAGGCCGCCCAAGGCCCGCGCGACAGTCGGCTGATCGACGAAGAAAGAGAGCGACAGACAGAGGATAAAGCCGCTCGCGAGGCTGAGCGCGATGAGAACGCGCATATGCTTCCTTTGGCAGTGGCCGATCTCATGCGCCGGCACCGCAACGATCTCCTCCTCCGACAGGTCCGCGATCAACGTGTCGTACAGGACGACGCGTTTCTTGCCGCCGAAGCCGGTAAAATAGGCGTTGGCCTTGGTGGAGCGCTTCGATCCGTCCATGACATAGATGTTTTCCA
>JAITKU010000088.1 GCA_031278255.1 Eubacteriales Family XIII. Incertae Sedis bacterium
GAATGACTGTGTCAAACTCTACAAGGTGTTGCTTCGGTACGGCAACGTGAACATGGCTTTGAGCGGACAAGCCACATTGTGCTTTCCGATTCCGAACGATTGGAATATGGATAATCTCATCGTAGTCAGATACAACATCGCTATGGGTGAGGCCGAAATAATGCCGAAATATGAAGCGGACAAGAGCAATCGTGTCGTTTTGGTGCAGACGGAAAAGTCTTGGGGCGCCGACGCGATCTACTGTATCGCAACAATACCGCCCAAGGTCGATTTAAGCGCCTACCTGGACGAGGACGGCGTATACAAGATCGGCTACAGCTTGTTACATGCCTCAAACAACCGTGCTTCCATGGCCAATCAAGCCCTTGTCGATTATACGGGCTACTTCGAGGTGGAAAAAGGAGTGGGCCGGTTGTATATGGCTTTGAAAGGAGTCAATATAGGGGGAGGAGAACGAAATGAATATCTGACAGACATTTTCTCCCGCGAAGGCGGTTACGGCGGCGCCAAAACGCGGGGAGAATATCTGTCCTACCTCGACGCGGCGGCCGTCGGAGCGGAGACGATTTGGTCCTTTACGGATAAAAAAACCGGTATAAAAACCTATCACAGTCTCAACTATCCGCACTACGTCCGTATGCCCCTGTTCAACCCGGGCGCCGACGGATACTACGGGCTCAGCTTTATCGTCCCCATTATGGACGGTCTGGACGGCGGCGCGCCGGGCAGCGGCAAGGCGGAAGCACAGGCGCGTCTGCTTATCCACAGCATAGAGAAAGTAGACGGCGCCAATCCCTACGCGGTGCCCTACGATAAGACGATGATCGGCGCGGCCGTACAAGACGCCACGGCTATTCTGATGAACCACGAAGAAAACGGCGGCCTGACCGAGGCGCAGATATCGGCGCTGAACGCGGCCATAGATGCGGCGCAGACGGTCTACGATACGGATCCGACGGATCAAGAACAGATCCTGAATACGCGCGACGCGTTGCTGGCCGTGATCGCGGGACTCTCCAAGACGGAGTTGAACGCGCTGATCGCGAGCGCCGCGCAGCAGTACGAGGAGAGCGCCTACGTCGCGGACAGCTGGGCGATCTTCGCGGCGGCGCTGCAAGCGGCAAGGGCCACGGCCAAAAACGCCGGGGCCACGGGGGATGAGATAGACGCCGCGCTTAAGAACCTGCAAGCGGCCGCGGACGGTCTTGTCCCGGTGGGCGCGGACGTGGACAAAAACGCGCTGCTGGCAAAGATTGAGCAGGCCAAGGCCATCGAGCGCGGCAACTACACGGCGGAGAGCCACGAGGCCCTGCAAGCGGCAATCGCGGACGCGGAAGCCGTCGCGAGCAATACGGATGCCACGCAGACGCAGGTGAACGCGCGGATTGCGGCCCTGAACGCGCGGATCGCCGCCCTCGCGGTGGAGACCGCGGCGCTCGACAGGGCGATTCTGGCCGCCAAAGCGTACGGGCAATCCCCGTACGAGGAAAACTCCTACGCGGCACTCGCGGCCGCGATCGCCGCCGCGGAGTTCGCGAACGACGGGACCTTGCGCGACATGGACGTGACGAAGCAGATCAACGCGCTGAATGCCGCCGTCGCCGCGCTCGCGCCCAAGGCGGATATCAAATACCGTCTCGCGGGCGGGAAGTATTCGCTCGCGAACAAGACCGAACTCCTGAATTTCGTGACAAACAACGATTCCATGGGCAACGCCGCCATCGATCACGAAGCGTCTTACCTCGAGATCAGCAACGGCGGCGCGGACGCGCGGGTACATCTCATCTTCAATCCGCTGACCGCCGATTTCGGCGGCAGTACCTTCACGGGTTATCTGCTGAAGCTGGACAAGGTGACGAAAATAAACTACGACAATGAGGGATACATCAACGGTTACGAAGTCGATCAGGCTCAGGTACACGAAGATTGGGGCACCGAGCGCGACGATTATTGGAGGACGGAATACGGTTCCTATCCGAAGAATCTCTCCCTCCCCGTGACGATCGGGCAAAGCGAGATTACCGTCCATGTGTTCGTGCCCGTGATGGAGGCGATCAATCCGACTTCCGGCGATCAGCTGGCGCGGCTTCGCATAGACTGGAGCGACTTTGACCTCACGGAGGGCGGCGCGGAGACCGCCGACACGTCGGGCCTTGCGGGAGTGATCAAGGCGGCCCGGGCGGTCGCGGAAGGCTCTTACGCGGGACTTTCCTTTGACGCGCTGGCTGCGTCCGTCGCGGCGGGAGAATACCTTACCGCGAACAAGGGAATCAAGACCGTTTCGCAAACCATGGTCAATACGCGCGAAGCGGCGATACGCGCCGCGCAGGCCGCGCTGATCTTTAGCGGCGAGATCGAAACGGTTAAGAAGGAAATCGCGGTCGCGCCCGCGGTCGAGAACGACAAGGCGACGAGCGCGATCGCCAAGGATACGGTGTCCGCGCTGATTGCGGATGCGCTGGCAAGCGCCAATGGCGCGGGTACGCAAGTGGGTCCCCTCGTGATAGAGGGCCGGATCGACGTGAAGCCGTCCGACATGACGGACATAAAGGAGACGGAAACGTCGATATCGAAAGAAGCGATAGAGGAAGCCGTTTCCGCGATCCTCGGCAGCGCCGGGATAGATGATGTTGTGTTGACCGTGGACACGGGGATTACGGAGATCAGCCTCGACGGGGATACGCTCGCAAAGCTCGCGTCGGCTCTGACCGCCTCGGGCGCGGACGGCTTTGAGATCGTTACGGGCAAGCCGGAATTGACCGCCGCGGAAAAGGCCGTCGCGGGCGATAAGGAGGTCGTGGAGATCATACTCAGTATCGCCTCCGCCTCGGGCGCCGTTACGGTGATCCTGCCCTACGTGCCGGAAACGGGCGAGGACGCGTCAAAACTCAGGGTGTTCAAGCTGGAGGAGAACGGCTCTTCGGCGGTGCCCGGCTCCTATTACGATGACGCAAAGAAAGCCATGCTGTTCAAGACGGCCATCTAAACCGGGACCGGACGGCGAAGCCCGCGCGCGAAAGGCGTCCGCGACATTGCGGCTGCCTTTCCGCGCGGCGGTTTCGCCCCGATACTGTATCTTAACCAAAAAGGAGGGTATTCATTGAAACCGAAAAAGATTTTAGCGCTGCACTTGGCGCTTGTGCTTGCGACTTTCCTGTACACCGGCGCGGCATTTGCCGCCGAGGACATCACCGCCGTCGCCGGACCTTTTGCCGAACGCTATTACGTGGACGAGGAAGGCTCCGTCCCGCCGTCCGACGAGGAGGAACAAAACACGACGCCCGGAAGCGGCGAACAGAGCGGCGGGGCGGTCGAAACGGTTGATTTGACGAAAGACGGCAGGTATTATGTGAACGTGGTGCTGTGGAAAGCCCTTGAAAACGCCGTGTCCATGGGCAACATAGCTTTCAGGGACTTCAGCCCCAACGCCCTTTTGATCACCGAGGGCGGCAGATACCGCTTGCAAGTCGGTACGCAGCCCGTCCTCGCCAGCGGCTACACGACGGCTATCACGGATGTGGAGGGCACGAGCGTAAACATCGTTCTGCGCGGCAGCTTCACCACAAACACGAAGTACGACGGCACGGCCCACGATCTGAATTACGTGCGCGTATTCGAGCTTGCCTTGTCAAACACGACCACGGCTTCCGTTCCCATTCGCTTCAAGGTGCCCTACACCCCGATGGACGCCGTGGGCGCGGCCACGGACGGTTGGCTGGACGCGCGTCTGCATATCGAATGGAGCGGCGCGACAAAAGCGCCCGCGAATGCCGAGTTAAACCCGCCCACGACCGTGGCCACAGGCTCATCGAGCCTCGACGCCGTGGCGAGCGCCCCGTCCGCGAGCCTCGCGGACCGTACGACGGGTATCAAACAGACGGCGCAGGCCGGTATCGTGCCCACGGACGCCGAACTGAAAGTCACGGCGATCACGAGCGGCGCGGACTTCACAAAGACCGAAGCCGCGATCAAGGAAACGCGCCAAGCAGAGGAAACGCCCAAATTCAAGCTTTATGATATCTCGCTCATTCAGAGCAAGGTCGAAATACAGCCGAACGGCACGATCACGCTCTCCGTGCCCATCCCCGCCGACTACGACAAGGCCAAGGTCCTGTTCTACCGCATCAACGACGACGGCACCGCCACGCTGATCAAAGGCAAGGTGTCGGGGAGC
>JAITKU010000154.1 GCA_031278255.1 Eubacteriales Family XIII. Incertae Sedis bacterium
ATTTTCCTTTCCCGCGATCCCCCGTGATTGCGCCGACAAAACCCTTGCGCACATTCCGGCGCAAACAAAAAGCGCGCGCCGCCGCAGGCATGTGACAACCGGCACTTCAATCCGTATAATAACCGCGCGCTTTGCGGTTATTGTGCCATAAACGCGAAGCGTTCATGGCACCGCCATGCGCGTTTTCGCCTCGGGCGAAAAAATCGCGCGGCACTTCAATCCGTATAATAACCGCGCGCTTTGCGGTTATTATACCATAAAACAAGGTGTTTTTTATTACGAATCCGTGAAGAATTCCCAAAACTTTTGCACATCGCACCGTATGCGTGTATAATATCTGATTATAACACCACATCACGAAAGGAGCATTCGAAAATGCAAAGAAAGCCCAATTTGGCGGTCGTGGGGGCGACGGGCCTCGTCGGCGGAACCTTCTTGAAAATCCTGGCGGAACGCGATTTCCCATATGAGAATTTGTACCTGATGGCCTCGGCCAAATCCGCAGGTTCGAAAATCGACTTCCGGGGCCGCACCCATATCGTGGAGGAGCTTACGGAGCATTCCTTCGACAAGCCCATAGACATCGCGCTGTTTTCCGCGGGCGGCGGCACGAGTGAGAAGTTCGCGCCGATTGCGGCCGCAAAGGGAACCGCGGTCGTGGACAACAGCAGCGCTTGGCGCGCGGACCCGCAGGTGCCCCTCGTCGTTCCCGAGGTGAATCCGCGGGAGATTGCGAAGCACAAGGGCATCATCGCGAATCCGAACTGCTCCACGATACAGGCCATGGTCGCCTTAAAGCCGCTCTACGACAGGTACGGAATCAAGCGCATCGTGTATTCCACCTACCAGTCCGTTTCCGGATCGGGGCTCAAGGGCATACGCGATCTCGAAGAGGGGCTCAAGGGCAAGGACCTCAAGCTCGCCTACCCCCACGCGATTGCGGGCAACTGCCTGCCCCACATCGACAGCTTCCTCGACAACGGTTACACGAAGGAAGAAATGAAGATGATCAACGAAACGCGCAAGATACTCGGCGACGACCGCATTGCGATCACGGCGACGACCGTTCGCGTGCCGGTGCTGTATTCCCACAGCGAGTCCATCAACGCGGAACTCGAAAAACCCTTCGATCTCTCGGAGCTCAGAAGCTTGCTCGCCGCCTCCCCCGGCATCGTCGTGATCGACGATCCGTCGAAGAACGAATACCCGTTGGCGCGCGACGCCGCCGGCCGCGACGAGGTGTTCATCGGCCGGATACGCCGCGATTTCAGCGTCGAGAACGGACTGAATCTCTGGGTGGTGGCCGACAACATCCGCAAGGGGGCCGCGACCAACGCCGTGCAGATCGCGGAAAAACTACTTGAGATTCTGTAGGCACGCGCCCGCGTCCCGCAGGCGGCAAGGCGGACCGGCAATCCGAGCGCGCCGCCTCGGAGGCGGCTTCGCCGGAAGGAGGCTTCTATGTTGGGTATCGTCATAAACGGCGTCAACGGCAAGATGGGCGGCGTGCTCCGCGCCGCAATCGAGGCGGAACCGGACCTGCGGATCCTCGCGGGCTTCGACACGAAACCGAGCGACGCGCCGCCGCCCTTCGCGTTTTACGCGGATCCGAAGGCTTGCGCGCACGGCGCGGACGTGCTCATCGACTTCTCGCATTTTACCGCCCTGCCCGCCCTGCTGGAATACTGCCTGCGCACGAATACGCCGGCCGTCATCGCCACGACCGCCCTCGGCGACGCCGAACGCGCGCGCATCGAAAGCGCTTCCGCGCGAATTCCCGTGTTTCGGAGCGCCAACATGTCGCTCGGCGTGAACGTGATCCGGCAGGCGGCGCGACTCGCGGCACCCACGCTCGAAGCGGATTTCCACATTGAGATCCTCGAGAAGCATCACGGCAAAAAGGCGGATTCTCCGAGCGGCACGGCCCTGATGCTCGCCGAAGCGATCAATGACGTCCTCGCGGTACGGAAGGATTTTGTGTTTGGCAGGCACGGCAAGGACGACGCGTGCAAAATCACGGAGCTCGGCATACACGCGGTGCGCGGCGGCACCCTGCCCGGCGAGCACAGCGTGCTGTTTCTCGGCCCCGACGAGGCGATAGAGATCAAGCACACGGCCTTTTCGCGGAACGTCTTTGCCCTCGGCGCCGTGAAGGCCGCCCGCTTCTTGGCGGGAAAGCCGCCGGGGCTGTACGATATGGACGATCTGATATCCGCCGGCGCGGTATGAGGGGGCGCGGTATGCGCGCGCGGAACGCAAAAAAGGCGCTGTTTCTATGACAGCCGCCTGTTTTTTGAGCATTCTCCGCGTTCGCCGCAGCGCCGGGCTTTATCATTCGGACGCGACGATTTCTCTTCCGTCGTAATAATTGCAGTTGGGGCATACCCTGTGCGGAAGCTTGGGTTCATGACAATGCGGACACACGGAAAGCCCCGGCAAGCGCAGCTTCATGTTCTGCGCCCGGCGCGAATCCCGCTTCGCCTTTGAAGTCCTTCTCTTGGGAACGGCCATTCCACTCACCTCCTTCCGCCGGTGATCGTTTTTTTGCGGATGAACACTCCGCAATCGCAAAAATCCGCCGCACACGCCCCGCGCGCACGGCTCTTACAGTATATATTCCCGTATGGGGATTTGTCAATACAAAAATTTCGACGACTATAAATGTCCGATCTTGGTGCGCTCGGAGGGACTTGAACCCCCACGGTTGCCCACCGGATCCTAAATCCGGCGCGTCTGCCGATTCCGCCACGAGCGCATGCAAATCCTCGGCACAAAAGCCTTCCGAAAAACAGAAATCCTTGCAAGCGTTACAAAACCGTATCTGCAAGGATGTTTCGGATGGTGACCCTACCGGGACTCGAACCCGGGTTACTGCCGTGAAAGGGCAGTGTCTTAACCGCTTGACCATAGGGCCGCAAAAAAAGCCGGCGACGACCTATTTTCCCGGGCGGCTGCCCGCCAAGTATCGTCGGCGCAAATGAGCTTAACTTCTGTGTTCGGGATGGGAACAGGTGTGGCCTCATTGCTGTAGTCAC
>JAITKU010000167.1 GCA_031278255.1 Eubacteriales Family XIII. Incertae Sedis bacterium
CCTAACCCGCTAAAGCGGGGGAGTTGTCGAGTGGCTCTTTCCAACCGTTTGCAAAAGGCGCAAACGGGGATACCCGTTCGCTTCGCTCCGGGCACACGTAGGAGCGCAGAAGCCCTTAACCCCGCAGAACATCCGTTCAACAATTGAAGTGCGCCTTTGGCGCTTCAATTTTGGACGGAGCCAAAATTGAAAGGGATTCGCGGGTGATTTTTATGGAAGATAGGATCAAAACGATATTGACCGAGAAAGTCAATCCCCTGCTCGAAGGGCATCGAGGCGGTGCGGAACTCGCGAAATACGAAAACGGCGTGGCCTACATCAAGATGACGGGCGCGTGCAGCGGCTGTCCCTCCGCGCAGTACACGGTGGAGGATATCATCCGCTCCATTGTTTTAAAAGAGCTTCCTGAGTTGGGCGATATTGTACTGGATATGTCGGTGAGCAGGGAACTCATCGATATGGCAAAAAAAATACTTAGTGGCGAGATCGAGATTCGAGAATGAGGAGGATTGAATCATGGCTTTAATGACGGGATCGGAGTACATCGAAAGTCTGAGAAAGTTGGGCACGAGGGTTTATCTGTTCGGCAAAAGGATCGACAATTGGGTGGATCACCCGATGATTCGCCCGTCGATCAACTGCGTGGCCATCACTTACGATTTGGCGCACGATCCGGAATACAGCGATCTGATGACCGCGACATCGAACCTGACGGGCAAGAAAGTCAATCGCTTCGCGCATCTGCACCAAAGCCCCGAGGACCTGCGGAACAAGGTGAAGATGCAGCGGCTTTTGGGGCAAAAGACGGCCTCGTGCTTCCAGCGTTGCGTCGGCATGGACGCGTTCAACGCGGTCTATTCCACAACCTACGAGACGGACGAGAAACACGGTACGCGGTATCACGAGAATTTCAAGAAATACCTCATATACGTGCAGGAGAACGATCTGACGGTCGATGGCGCGATGACGGACCCCAAGGGGGACAGGGGGCTTGCGCCGAGCAAGCAGGCCGATCCCGATCTGTTCCTGCGCATCGTCGAAAAACGCGCGGACGGTATCGTCGTCCGGGGCGCGAAAGCCCACCAGACCGGCTCCATCAATTCGCACGAACATCTGATCATGCCGACCATCGCCATGACGGAGGCGGATAAGGAGTACGCGGTATCTTTCGCCTGTCCCTCCGACGCGGAGGGGCTGTTCATGATCTACGGCAGGCAGTCCTGCGACACGCGGAAGATGGAAGAGGGCGCGGATATCGATGTCGGCAACAAGCAGTTCGGCGGGCAGGAGGCCCTCGTGGTTTTCGACAACGTATTCATTCCGAACGATCGCGTGTTCCTGTGCGAGGAATGGGATTTCGCCGGCATGTTGGTCGAGCGCTTCGCCGGCTATCACAGGCAGTCCTACGGCGGCTGCAAGGTGGGCGTCGGCGATGTTCTGATCGGCGCGGCCGCGCTGATCGCCGATTACAACGGCGCGCAGAAAGCGTCCCACGTCAAGGACAAGCTCATCGAGATGACGCATCTGAACGAGACCCTGTACTGTTGCGGTATCGCCTGTTCCGCGGAGGGCTATCCGACGAAGGCCGGCAACTACCAGATCGATCTTCTGCTCGCGAACGTATGCAAGCAGAACGTCACGCGCTTCCCGTACGAGATCGTGCGGCTCGCCGAGGATATTGCGGGCGGGCTTGTCGTGACCATGCCGTCCGCGCAGGACTTCCGATCGACCGAAAAGGTGCCGACGGACGCGGGCCTGACCGTCGGCGAATGGTGCAATAAGTTCTTCCGGGGGGTGGACTTTGTACCCACGGAAAACAGGCAGCGTCTCATGCGCTTCATCGAAAACCTCTGCCTCGGTTCATCCGCCGTGGGCTACAGGACGGAGTCCCTGCACGGCGCCGGCTCGCCGCAGGCGCAACGTATCATGATCGCGCGGCAGGGCAATATAGAGGGTAAGAAAGCGCTTGCCAAGAAGCTGGCGGGCATCCGGGATTGACGGATCGCGTGCCGCTGTGCCGCGTCAAGTTCTGCGGGGGCTGTAATCCGCGCTATGATCGCGGAAAGGCGCTGGCCGCCGTCAAGGAGCATTTCGGCGAGGCGTTGCGTTTTGCGTATGCGGAAGAGGGCCGGCCCTGCGATCTGTTGCTCTACATCGCCGGCTGTGTGAACCGTTGCACCGCGCTGGACGCCTATCCCTTTGAGACGGGCTGTGTTTGTCTGTGGGACGAAAGCCTGATTCGGGAGGTTTGCGCGCAGGCGGAGGATATGCTCTGCGCGCGCGCCGCGGTCCGCGAGCGGCATTGCGGCGATGAAGCGCCGCGGGAGTTTATGGGAGGTGGTATTTTGGATTGGAGAGAATTGTACAAGGCTAAGCTTTGCACCGCGGACGCGGCCGTGAAGCGTATCAAGTCGGGAGACACCGTTGTGCTGGCCCATTGCGTGGGCGAGCCGCCGACCCTCGTCGAGGCTATGACGCAAAACGCGGCGCAGTATGAGAACGTGGAGATCAAACATATGGTGAGCCTCGGGCCGGGCGCCTACGCGGCCCCCGGCATGGAGAAGCATTTTCGCATCAATCCGCTGTTTGCCAGCGCGAATACGCGGGGCGCCATCGCCGAACACAGGGGGGATTTTACGCCGGCGTTTTTTCACGAGGTCCCCAAACTCTTCCGCGAGGGCAAACTGCGCGCGGACGTGCTGCTCCTGCAGGTGAGTCCGCCGGATGAACACGGCTACACGAGCCTCGGCCCCTCCGTGGACTATACGCTGCAGGTGATCAGCTCGGCGAAAACGGTTATCGCGCAGGTGAACGCGCAGACGCCCTTTACCTACGGGGACGGGATCGTCCACATATCGGCTTTCGATTGTATCGTGGAAGCCGATACGCCCATCTACGAGATACAGCCCCCCAAGATCGGGGACACGGAGAAAGCCATAGGCGAACACTGCGCCTCCTTGATCGAGGACGGCGCGACGCTCCAACTCGGCATAGGCGCGATACCGGACGCCGTTATGCTGTTTTTGAAGAACAAGAAAGACCTCGGCATACATTCCGAGATGATCTCGGACGGCACGCTGGAACTCTTTGAATCCGGCGTGATCACGGGGGCCAGAAAGTCCATGAACAAGAACCGCATGACGGTGACTTTCCTCATGGGCACGAGAAAACTCTACGACTTCGCCCATAAGAATCCCGCCGTCGAGGTCAGGCCCGTGGACTACGTGAACCATCCGATCATCATCAGCCGGCAGTACAAGATGATCGCCATCAATTCGGCGCTGGAGGTGGACCTCATGGGACAGGTGAACGCCGAGTCCATAGGGATACGCCAATTCAGCGGCGTCGGCGGGCAGGTGGACTTCATGCGCGGTGTCGCGATGGGCGAGGGCGGGAAATCCATCATCGCCATGCCCTCCGTCACGGTGAAGAAAGACGGTTCGGTCATTCCCAAGATCGTTCCGTTTTTGGAACAGGGCTCCGCGATCACAACCTCGCGCAACGATGTGGATTACGTCGTTACGGAGTATGGAACGGCCTTGCTCAAGGCGCAATCGCTCAGGCAGCGCGCAAAGAATCTGATCGCCGTCGCGCATCCCGACCACCGGGATCTGCTGGCGGAGGCATATGAGAAACGCTTCGGGGAAGCGCTTTAGGAAAAGGGGGAGTAATCATGCTGGCACTGAGAATCGTTCCTAAAATTTACTATTTTGACAATGTAAGGGAATTTCATGACGAGTTCAAGATCGGCAAGGATGATCTGCTGGTCACGAACGAATGGATATACAAGCCCTACATCGAGCCGCTCGGCATCGAAACAAACATCGTCTTTCAGGAAAAATACGGCGCGGGCGAACCGACCGACGAGATGATAGACGGGATCGCGCGGGAAGCAAAGCAGTACAGCTATACGCGTATCATCGCGCTCGGCGGCGGAACGATCGTGGATATCTGCAAGGTACTCGCCTTGGACGTTCCCGAGAAATCGATCGATCTCTTCACGGGCGCGAAGCCGCCGCAGAAGCGCAAGAGCCTGATCGTCATACCGACCACCTGCGGCACGGGCAGCGAGGTGACGAACGTCGCGATCGCGGAACTCAAATCCCTGCACGTCAAGAAAGGCATCGCCGTCGATGAGACCTACGCCGATATCGCCGTCCTGATTCCGGAAAACATGAACAGCCTGCACTACAAGGTGTTCACGAAGAGTTCGGTGGACGCCCTGATCCACGCGGTCGAGTCCTACCTCTCGCCCAAGGCCACGCCTTTCACGGAGCAGTATTCGATCCACGCGATCAAGTTGATCATGAAAGGCTACAGGCATGTGGCAGAAAAGGGCGAGAACGAGAGAAACGCGCATATGAAAGATTTCGTTCTGGCCTCGAATTACGCCGGAATTGCTTTCGGCAACGCCGGCTGCGCGGCCGTTCACGCGCTGTCCTACTCGATAGGCGGCGCTTTCCACGTGCCGCACGGCGAGGCCAACTATCAGTTCTTCACGGAGGTTTTGAAACTCTACGTCCGCAAGAATCCGACCGGCAAGATCGCCTCGCTGACGCGTATATTCGCGGAGATTCTCGGCGTTGATCGGGACGGCGACGTGTACGGCGCTCTGGAGAGCTTCCTGAA
>JAITKU010000193.1 GCA_031278255.1 Eubacteriales Family XIII. Incertae Sedis bacterium
TACATGCACCTCGCCTCGCTGAACAGAGGCATACTCATGACGCCCTTCCACAACATGGCGCTGATCTCCGCGGCGACGACGGAGGCGGACATAGACCGGCACACGGCCGTGTTCGATGAAATCGTCGGGTATATACTGTAGGGAACAAGCGCTTCGCGGGAAAAATCCAAAAACCGCGCCGCGGGTCCATACATGACGGGTCGCCGAATCCGACAAGGGACGGCGCTCCGCGTTTTTTATGACGACAGGGGTGTTTGCGCTGCCGATGAATCCGAAGTTCCGCCGCCTTGGGGCTGTGTCCGCCTTTTCGGAAGCACAAATCGGATCGCGTTCGGCACGATCCGAAAGGAAACGCTTTTCGTGCGAAACACGTCCCCATCCACGGCTATATGCACCGATTCGTCCGAGGAAACGCGCAGGCCCTTGCAGCGCCTGTAGAGCAGTATATCCCGCGCGCGCGGCTCC
The DNA here is from genome assembly GCA_031278255.1 of Eubacteriales Family XIII. Incertae Sedis bacterium. GTDB lineage: Bacteria > Bacillota > Clostridia > Peptostreptococcales > Anaerovoracaceae > JAITLA01. The sequence goes on from JAITKU010000193.1 coordinate 466, forward strand.
GTGAAATGCTTTCCCTCGTGGTATTTGGGCAGGAGGGACAAAAAAGTGCGCCGCGTCACATCCTTCGCGATGAACACGTCCAATATGCCGTCCGTCGGATCGGCGTCGGGCGCGCCCCGGAAGCCGCCCCCGCAATACGCCCCGTTCGCAATCGCCGTCAGCAGGATCCGCTCCCGCAGTTCCTCCCCGTCGTCGAACGCGAAATGCAGCCTCCAAGCTTTTTTGCGTATGAGCGCAATGCCCACGCCGCCGATGTACGCCGCAACGCCGCCGACGAAGGGGTGGGTCTTCAGGCGTTCCGCCCAAAGCACCGCCTCCGAGTCGAAACCGATGTTGCACATATTTGCGGCAAGCTTGCATCTGTCCGCGCCCGCTTCCTCGTCATGGAAAGCATAGGAAATCGCGTCCATGGGGACCGCGACGCCGGCGATCAGATGTTCGAGGTCGCAAAAATCCCGTGCGGGCGCAAAGCTGCGCACCAGATCGTTGCCGGTCCCGGCCGGCAGGACGGTCATCTCCGCGTGCGGAAAGCCGTATATGCCGTTCAGCACCTCGTTCACGGTGCCGTCACCGCCGCAGGCGTAAAAGCGCAGCCGCCCCGCCGGGGCCTCGGCGCATCGCTCCCGGACGTAAAATTCGGCTTCCCGCGGGCCCGTGGTGCGGTGCAGCACGCAATCGAGCTGCGCGGATTTTACGGCTGCCGCAATGGCGGGCAGGCATTTCTTGATCGCGGCCCCCTTGCCGGCCGCCGGATTCAAGACAAAGATGTGTTTCATGCGTTTTCGCTTTCCGTGCCGCTCCGGCGCGCGGAAAACCGGGGCGCCGGCCGCTTTGCCTTGTTACACATCGCCGTTCCGCGCATCCGCTTCCTCCAAGGCTTGCAAGAATATCTGCCTGTTTTTCTCCCGCTCGGACGCTCCGAACAATTCCTTGCCGAGATCGCTCTCTATCCGGTTCACGGCAGCAATCAATTCCGGAATGCTCTCCGTTGCCGTTTGCCAAATCACAGAAAAATCCACTTCTTCGTAATCGTGAACAATCACATTTCCGAGGAATGATTCATAATCCACGCCGGCGATGAAACCGCTGACGATACGGGCCTCCTCACGCATTTTCGCTAAACGCCTCCGGTCGCGTATTTCCATAGCATTTCACCACCTTTTCTATGTGCAAATGGGTTCCGGGGGACAAGGGCAATCGAATGACATCCACACCCCTGCTCAGCATTTCTTCCAAATCGCAGGCCAAGCCCGCGATGTAAAACAAAGAAACAAAGGGTGTTCCGAAGTCGACAAGCATATCCAAATCGCTGTCCTCGGTCTGTGTGCCTCGCGCATACGAACCAAAGTAGTAAGCGTTCTTTATTTGATATTTCGGCGCGGCTTTCCCGACCGCCCGGCATATTTCTTCATGTGTCAGCATCGCAGTCCCCTATCCCCGTCAATCGAAGCGCGCGGCGGCGTCAGACGCTCAGGGCCGACTTCTTCTCCATGTTCTTGTACGCGGTGGCCATCATGAGCTTGATGCGGTTCAGCTGGTTCACGTCGCTGGCGCCCGGATCGTAGTCTATGGCCGCGATGTTCGCCAGCGGATTGTACTTGCGCAGGGCCTTCATCATGCCCTTGCCCGTGATGTGATTCGGCAGGCAGGCAAAGGGCTGGAGGCAGACGATGTTCTCCACGCCGCTGTCGATCAGCTCCACCATCTCGCCGGTCAGGAGCCAGCCCTCCCCGCACTGGTTCCCTATCGAGAGGATCTTCTCCGCCTTCTCCGCGAGCGCGCCGATCTCGAGCGGCGCGTGGAAGCGCGCGCTGCCCGCGAGCGCCACGCGCGCGGGCTTCCTGTACCACTCGACGATCCGGATCGCCGTGTTGTTCGCGAACATCGCGTTGTACCCGCCCGAGAGCTCGCGGAAATTGTACGCCTTGCTGTGCATGCCGTAGAGGAAGAAGTCTATCAGATCGAGGACCACCGCCTCGCCGCCCTCGTCCTCGATGATCTTCACGATATCGTTGTTGGCCGTCGGATGGTATTTGACCAGGATCTCGCCGACGACGCCCACCTTGGGCTTTCGGTGCGGCAGCAGGGGCAGCTTGTCAAAGTCGTCGACAAGACCCTTGAGCGCGTGCTTGTAATCGCGCGGGCGCATGAAGCCGATCCGCGCGCGTATCCGCTCCGACCATTCCGCCGCAAGGCGGTCGGCCGCGCCGCTTTCCGCCTCGTAGGGCCGCACGGCGTACAGTACGCGCATCATGACATCGCCGACGACAAGCGCCATGATCGCCTTTTCCGCGAGAGCCGGCGTGATCCGAAAGCCCGGATTCGACTCGAGGCCCGCAAGGTTCGCGGAAACGACGGGCACCTGCTCCAGCTTGAGCTGCAAGAGCGCCTTGCGCAGCAGCGCGACGTAGTTGCTGGCCCTGCAGCCGCCGCCCGTCTGCGACATGAACACGGCCGTGCGTTCCGTGTCGCACGCGCCGGACTTGAGATACGAGATGATCTGCCCGAGCGACACGATGGTCGGATAGCAGACGTCGTTGTTGATGTATTTCAAGCCCTCCTCGACCGCGTGGACATCCACGGGGGGCAGCAGCTTCGCGTTGTAGCCGCAGGCGTTCAGCACCGGTTCGAGGAATTGGAAATGCACCGGCGACATCTGCGGGATCAGGATGGTGTAATCCCGTTTCATCGCCCGCGTGAACACGCGCCGCTCAAAGCCATACGGCGCGTCCGCGCAGCGTATGCCGTTCTTCTCGCGTTCCTCCATCGCGGCCTTGAGCGAGCGGATGCGGATGCGCGCCGCGCCGAGGCCCGCGCCCTCGTCTATCTTCAGAAGCGTGTACAGCTTGTTCTTGCGCGTCAAGATCTCCTCGACCTGATCCGTCGTGACCGCGTCGAGGCCGCAGCCAAAGGAGTTGAGCTGCACGAGCTCAAGGTCGTCGTTTTTGCCCGCGACGACGGCGGCCCGGTACAGCCGCGCATGATACGTCCACTGGTCCAGCACGCGCAGCGGCCGCTCCGTTTCCGCGAAGTGCGCGACGGAATCCTCCGTCATAACGGCGATGCCGAAGGAGGTGATCAGGGTGTCGATGCCGTGATTGACCTCCGGATCGAGGTGATAGGGCCGGCCCGCCAGCACGACGGCCTTGCACTTGTTGCTCCTGACGTATTTCAACGCCTCCGCCCCGCTGCGCTTGATATCGTCCTTGAAGCGTTTGTCCTCGAGCCGCGCCTCGCAGACGGCGGTTTCCACCTCGCTCCGCTTGATATGAAGGTCCTTGAGCTCCGCGCAGAGCCGCTTCACCAGCCGGTCGTCCGCATCGTATGGCAGGAAGGGATGCCAAAACACGACGCCGTTTTCCTCAAAGAGGTCGTCCATGTTGTTGGCTATGACCTCGGGATAGGTCGCCACGACGGGACAGTTGTAATGGTTATCGGCACTGCTGTCCTCGTCCCGCTCGTAATTGACGCTCGGATAGAATATGCGCTTGACGCCCCGGTCCACGAGCCATTTTATATGGCCGTGTACGAGCTTCGCGGGATAGCAGATCGTATCCGACGAAATCGTCTCCATGCCGTTTTCGTAGATCGACTTGGACGAGGGCGGCGACAGCATAACGTGAAAGCCCAGCTTCGTGAAAAAGGTGAACCAGAACGGGTAATTCTCGTGCATGTTCAGCACGCGCGGAATGCCGATCACGCCGCGCGGCGCGTAAGCCGCGTCAAGCGGTTCGTAGGAGAACAGGCGCTTATACTTGTACGCAAACAGATTCGGCAATTCGGAATCGCGCTTCTCGGCGCCGATACCCTTTTCACAGCGATTGCCCGTGATGAAGCGCTTGCCGCCCTTGAACCTGTTGATCGTGAGCAGGCAGTTGTTTTCGCATTTTTTGCAGCGCGCGTGGCTCGTTTCCACGCTGAACGCGTCCAGTTCGACGGCGGAAAGTATGCTCGATTCCACGCCCTCCACCCGATTTTCCCGCGCGAGCAGCGCGGCGCCGTAGGCGCCCATATTGCCGGCGATATCGGGGCGAACAACCTCGCGGCCCATGATGATCTCAATGCTCCGCAGCACCGCGTTGTTCAGAAAGGTTCCGCCCTGCACGACGATCTTTTCGCCGGCCTCCTCCGCGTCGCGCAGCTTGATCACCTTGTAGAGCGCGTTCTTCACGACGGAGCAGGACAGGCCGGCCGAGATATCGCCTATCGTCGCGCCCTCCTTTTGCGCCTGCTTCACCTTTGAATTCATAAACACCGTGCAGCGCGTCCCGAGGTCCACGGGCGCCTTGGCGAAGAGGGCCTCCTGCGCAAAAGCCTCCACATCCATGTTAACGGATTTGGAATAGGTCTCGATAAAGGAACCGCAGCCGGAGGAACAGGCCTCGTTCAGCATGATGTTGTAGATGGCGCCGCCTTTTATCTTCATGCACTTCATGTCCTGCCCGCCGATATCGAGTATGAACGTGACGCCCGGGAGGAATTCCTCGGCGGCCTTGTAGTGCGCGATGGTCTCGATCTCGCCCATATCCACCCGGTAGGCGGTCTTGATCAGGCCCTCTCCGTAGCCCGTGACCGCGGCGTTTGCGATCCTCGAACGCTCGTTCATCCGGGAATACAGTTCCCACAGCATCTGCCGCACGGCATCCAAGGGTTTTCCCTCGTTGTTCTTGTAAAACGAATAGAGGATGTGCTTCTCGTCGTCGATCACGACGGCCTTGGTGGTGGTGGAGCCGGCGTCTATACCGAGGAAGAGTTCGCCCTTGGCTTTCTTTAGGTCCCTGCGAATCGCCCTGTTTTTGTCGTGCCTCTTGCGAAATTCCTCGTATTCCGCAAAATCCCGAAACAGGGGCGCGATATGCTTCGTGTCGTTCAGAAAGGCGCGGTCCGCATCGCGGATCGCCGCAAGGAGGGCGCCCGTCGTGCGGCTCTCCCGCTTTTCCGCGAGCAGGGCGGCGCCCATGGCCACAAAATACTCGGAATCCGCGGGAAACAGGATGTTCTTGCGCGAGAGACCGAGGGTTTCGGCGAAACGCTTGCGCAATTCCGGCAGGAAAGCGAGGGGGCCGCCGAGGAAAGCCACCTTGCCGCGTATGGTCCTGCCGCACGCAAGGCCGCTGATCGTCTGGTTGACGACAGCCTGAAAGATGGACGCCGCCAGGTCCTCCATGCGCGCGCCCTCGTTGATCAGGGGCTGTATATCCGTCTTGGCGAACACGCCGCAACGGGCGGCGATCGGATAGATCAGCTTGTGGGCGGCGGCCTTTTTGTTGAGTCCGGCCGCGTCCGTATTCAGGAGAACGGCCATCTGGTCGATGAAAGCGCCCGTGCCGCCGGCACAGGTCCCGTTCATGCGCTGTTCCGTCGTGGCCCCGTAGAACGTGATCTTCGCGTCCTCACCGCCCAGTTCTATCGCGACATCGGTTTCCGGAATCAGTTCCTCGACGGCCCGGCCGCACGCGACAACCTCCTGCTCAAAGGGAATGCCGAGCAGGGCGGAGAGCGACAGCCCGCCGGAACCCGTGACGACGGCCCGCAATTCCCGCTCCGGGAAAGCGCGGAAGAGTTCCTCCGCAAACGCCGTCACCTTATCGAAAACGTTTGACATATGCCGTCCGTAACGGCGGAATACGATGTTGTTTTGATCGTCCAGCAACACGAGCTTTACCGTCGTGGAGCCGATATCCATTCCGAGTCTCATAAGAATCTCCCGCATTGCGAAGCATAGCCGGCAACCGCGCGGCCGCACTTCGCGCCTACGGTAGTATATCATATATTTCGCTTCCGCGCAAACGGAGCGGCGGCGGGAAAGCTTGCAGACAGGGCCGCGCGCGCTGTTTTCGGAGCCTGCGGCCTTACGGGAATACGCGATCCGCCTCGATCCTGACGCCA
>JAITKU010000259.1 GCA_031278255.1 Eubacteriales Family XIII. Incertae Sedis bacterium
AGAGAATGCGCCTGTCGGATATCAAACGGGCGCTCGGAAAGGCCAAGAGACACAGCGACCCGCGCGACGCCCCCTGAGTCCGTCCGGCGTCCAAGGCCGCGATTCAAACGCCCCGACAAACAGAAATTAATGGAAAAATTACATATATAAGGAAATTTTGCAAGCGGCCGCCGCGCCCGCGGAAAGGGGCCGGCCGCTTCCGCACCCCGCGCGCGAAACGCGAACGCAACGCGCAAAAACCGCTCAGGCGTCCGCTTCACGAAGCCGGGCTTCGGCGTCGTCGAGCGAGGCAAAGCCGTATCTTCGCATGGTGTTTTCGAGAATCATGCGCGCGATGTTGCGCTTCGACGCGGAAAGCCGGGACAGGTAATCGAGGCAGAGGCGCAGCGTGCGAACCGAAAAGCTTGAAAACTCGCCGAGCATATAGGACTCTGCGGAGGGGTAGCCGTCCGTTTGCTGCGCGCGGCGCAGCGGCCGTCCCCGCGCGGTGAGCAGGGGGTAGGCCTCCGCGATTTCGTCCGAGGCCGCCAAGCACAGGTCCGTGATCCGCCGGACGAGGGCCTTCTTTTCGTCGGATACGGGCGGCAGCCGGTCCTTGATCGCTTGAAATTCGAGCGGCGCGGTGTATTCCATGATATAGGCGTACTTCTCCGTAAGGAGGTTGCGCCCCTGCGCCGCGGCCGCGTCGAGATCGGCGAGGTAGGCCAAAAGCAGTTCCTCGCTCCAGGCCTCAAATTGGCTTCTGCGCATGATATCAAAGGTTTCGCGGTCGTCCTGACAGGCGGCGCGGCCCGACACGTTCTCCACCCCGTCGAACATCTCCCATTCGATCGCGATGATTTTGTCCGTCAAATCTTTCATCCTTGCCCTCCTTGCGTCCTTTGCGGCCGGTCGCCGCTACTCCGCCATCAGATGCAGCGCCCTGATCCGCTCGTCCGCAATGCCGCGCATGATCGCGGCGCCGTGGTCGAGCAGGAAATCGCCGTTTGCGGACGTGAGTCCCCGCGCCCGCAGCACCTCGATCGCGCGGGCGCAGAAATCCTCGATCAGATCGATCCTGCGCCGCGCCGCCGCATCCTCGGCGCAGAGCGCGCCGAGGAGCGCGTGGGCCTCCGGAAAGATTTCCATATCCCGGAGACTGCGATGCGCCCACTTGTACCACGGCGTATAGCGCCTGTTCAACAGGTGTACCATGGAGCAGGCCGCTCCGACAAACTCCGACAGCGCGCGCAGGGCGGCGGCCGTCTCGCCCCGTTTCACGCAGCGCGCGTAATTGTATTGGCCGGCCTGTCCCATGCGCGCGGCGCGCGCGGCCAGCTTTTTCAGACGTATATCCTCGGGATAGAATTCCAGCAGGCGCTTTCGGATCGCGCCGAAAGCCCCGAGTTCGTCCTCGAACACGGCGCCGCTCACGGCCGCCGACAGGAAATGCTCGGGGATATTGCGCCATTCGTTCAGGCTTTCGGGGGCGCGCGGCAGGCCCGTGAATTTCATATAGAAGCGCGTGAAAGGCATGGCGGACAGCCGCTGTTCGCCGTAACTCACGGGGTCCCGCGCGGCATAGCCCATAAAGCTTTGCGGCAGCGCCCCGTACGCCGCCCGCAGCGCCGCGCCGATCTCCGCCTCGTCCTCGTCCGTCAGCCACATGCAGAAGCCGGGGCCGAAATCGTGATCCCGTGAAAGCGCGTCGTCGAAGCCGAGGCAGTCCGAGCCTTCCCCCGCGAGGCCGCAGGCAACGCGGTCCCTGTGCCGCGGAAAATCCCGCGCCAGCATATCCCTGCCGCAATGCAGGTAATAGCTCTCGGCCAATTCCAGTCCTTTCATGCGCCTATTCTTCGCCCCGCCCGCCCGCGTCCGCCGCCGCGCGCGCGAGGGTGTCCGCCTCCTGCGCGGCGTCCCGCGTGATCTTGTGGTCCGCGCCGAAAACCCTGTGAAACACGCCGGCCGCCTCGCGCATGAAGCGCAGCGCCGCGTCGCGGTCCCCTATGCGGGCGCTCAGGCGCGCCATGTTCCGGCGGCACACGCCGTAGTCGGCGTTCTCGCCGAACATGGCTTTCGTCCTGTCCGCAGCGTCCCGCAGGCAGACCATCGCTTCGCCGTTCTCTCCCGCCGACGCGAGCATCGCGGCCCGGCTGTTCAGCGCGGCCGCAAAATGCGCGCTCTCGTAGGGCAGCGCGCGAAACAGCTCGATCGCCCGTTCCAACAGCGCCGCGGCCTCGTCCGCCTTTCCGCCCTCCGCGCAGAGCGCCGCCAGATTGGCGCAGGCCGTCGCCGTTTCCTCCTTGCGGTCCGCAAGCCCCTCGAGGATGTGCAGGGTCTGCCGCAGATAGGCGGCGGCCTTTTCCGCCTCGCCGGTACCCCGGTAGAGCAGGGCGATGTTGTTCAGCGCGCCGGCGTAGAGGTAATCGTCCCGCTCCGGCAGAGCGTCGTATATCCTTATGGAATGCAGGAACAGTTCCAGCGCGCGGTCCGTGTCGCCCATCATGCGGTACGTGTTTGCCATGTTCGTAAGATTCGAGGCGTAGTTCACCGATTCCTTGCCGAAGAGTTCCGCAATCAGTTCCTCCGCTTTCCGAAAGGCGCGCAGGGAGTCCGCATACCGGCTGACGCCCCGATAATAGCTGCCGAACTCGCACATGCAGAGCATGTACTCGGCATTCACGCCGCCGTCTTTCTTGACGGTTTCCTCCGCCATTTCGGTCAGGAAGCCCTCGACGGCGCCCTCCTCCCCCGAAGCGTATATCGTATCCAGGAGCGCGTAAAAATCTTCTGCTGTTTTCATGTGAATGTTTCCTTTCGATTTTGCGCAGGTCCGCGGCGAATATGCCTAAGCCGCCCGTCCGGAGGCCAATCCCGCGGCCCGCGCGCCGGCGCGTACGCGGGGCACCCGTTCTGTCTTTCATTGTAATTGTATAGGTGTCGTTCGGATTTGTCAATATGCGGGATATAAGCGTTGCTTTCTTTCCCGTTTGCCGGTATGATTGTGATAAAGGAGACAGCCTCTATGCAGACCGCAACCGATCTGTTCCGGTATATACAGGAGTACCTCGGCGTTTCGGCGCTCACGATCGCGCTCCTCGCGCTCATCGGGCTTTGCTTCGGCCTGCCGGCGGGCAAGACCGTTCGCGCCGCTTTTGCGGCGGGCGCGGGTTTCGCCGGACTCGGACTCCTGCTCGGCGCGCTCGAGGGCGTACTCGTGCCGGCGGTGCAGGCCATAGCCGAAAGCAGCGGCCTGTCCGCGGAAATCATCGATATCGGCGAGCCGCCCTTTGCGGCTGTCGTTTCCGCGTCCCCAATCGGCGTGTGGATTCTCCCGCTCGGGATCGCGGTCAACCTGTTGCTGCTCGCGACGAATACCACGCAAACGATCAACATCGACCTCCTGAGTTATCGGTATTTCGCCTATACCGGCGTCATGGTGCAGAACGCGGCGAACAGCTGTCCGATAGGTCTTGCCGCCGCCGCGCTCAACATGGTCGTCGTCATGATCCTGGCGGACGGGGCGGCGTCCGGACTCGAAAGGAACGCGGGCTTGCGCGGCGTTTCCATGCCGCACGGTTTTGCCGCCGTGTTCGTTCCCGTGGCGCGCGTCATGAACAGGATCGTGGATTACCTGCCGGGCCTGAACAGGCTGAAAGCCGATATGAATCTCCTGCAAAAGCGCCTCGGCGTCTTTGGCGAGCCGGCCCTGCTCGGCTTCGCGTTCGGCTTCGCAATCGTCTTTGCCGCAAGGCCGGGCGCCGTTCCCGACCGCATTGCCGACGCGCTCGCGGCCGCCGTGCAGACGGCCGCCGTATTCGCGCTGGCGCCCAAAACGCTTTCCTTTCTGATACGGCAGGTCCGGCCGTTTTCCAACGCGGCGGAGACCCGCCTGCAGAGGCGGCGCAAGAACCGCGGCCGTGTCTTTATCGGGCCGGACGCCGTTTGCGGACTCGGACAGCCGCTCGTCCTGACCTGCACGCCGATCCTCATGCTGTTCAGCGTATTCCTCGCCGTCATTCTGCCCGGCGACCGCATGTTGCCCTTTGCCGGACTCGCCTTTGTCCCGTATATACTCGTTGCGGTCCTCCCGGTCACGGGAGGCGCTTTCTTCCGCACCCTCCTCGTCGCCGCGGCGACGACGGCCGTCATGCTCTGCTGCGGGAGCGGCATGGCGGACGCCCTTATGCGCGCGGCGGCCGAAGTCGGAACCGAGGCTTACGCGGGGTACACGGGCAGTTTTTCGAGCGTACAGGCCGCCAACCCGCTGACATGGGCTATGACCGCGCTCGGCAGCTTACAGTATACCGGCCTCGCGATCATGGCGGTGCTTACCCTCGGATTCGCGCTGCAAAATCGCGGCCGGATCGTCAAGGAGGCCAAGAAAGCGGCCGAAAAGCGCGCGAACGCCGCGCGAAAGAACGCGGCCGAAAAGCGCACATGAACGCTCTGCGCTGCGTTTTTACCGATTTGGACGGCAGTCTCTTGAACGCGGAACATCGGATCGGCGAAGCGGACCTGGCCGCGATCAAGACCTTAAAGCGCCGCGGTATCCCCGTGTTTCTCACGACCGGACGGCATGTTTTGTTCGCGCGGGACGCGGCCGCGGCGGTGGGCTTCGACCTGCCGGTGTGCGCCTGCAACGGCGGCCATATATACGATTTCAGTGCCGGGGAAACGCTGTTTTCGCGCGCGATCGCGCGGCCTCTCGCCGCGCGGATATTCGCCTTTCTCGCGGAGGGCGGCTTCGATTATGTGATTTACACGCCGCGGCGGGCGGTGTTTCGCGCGCGGGAGGGCCGCTATCGTCACCGGGAGAGGCTGAACGCGTCCTTTGCGCCGGAAAACCGCTTCACGCCCCATTTCGTGACGGACGGCTTTGACCCAAGCGAAGAGGATATTCTCAAATTCCTCGTCCGCCATGACGCGCCGCAGGCGCTCGCGCGAAAGATCGGCGCGCGGCTCGGCGCGGACGCCGCCTTGCTCTGCATGTCCCGCTCCGGCGCGGCGCTCCTCGATATCAACGCGGCGGGCGTCAACAAGGGCGAGGCCGCGCGGCTGCTCGCG
>JAITKU010000273.1 GCA_031278255.1 Eubacteriales Family XIII. Incertae Sedis bacterium
TCCGCCGAACTGTGTTGCAAAGCCTCGCCGAACCTTAGGGTTCGTCTGCGTTTTGCGCCTTGCTCGACGAAAAAAATCCTGCGCCAAATTTGTCAACTTTATTCCGTAACGAACCCTAAACGGAACGCTGCGGTCAATCGAACAGCGTATTGAGTTCGTTTCTTATCAAAAAATGTATCATTTGAGAACGGCTTTTCACTCGGAGTTTTTCAAACAGGTTTGACACGTGCTTCTTCACGGTGTTTTCCGCGATGTGCAGCTCCTTGCATATCGTTTCGTTTGAATTTCCCCGGTATATCAGGCCGATGATCTCTATTTCTCTCGGCGTCAACTCATAATGGTGGCGCAGCATATAGGATACGTTCTTGAGGCTGTCCGCCGTAAGCGCGAAATCCGCGCCGAGCCTGTTCCGCAGATGCGGCAGCAGTTGATGGAGCACGTACATGTCCCTGTCCGAAAAATCCTCCTTTTCCTCGGTTCTGTAGAGCGTGACCGAGCCCATAAAGACACCCTCGTGTATAACGCTTATGCCGGCCACGATCACCAGTCCGAAGGGATGCAGGTATTCCGTGTAAAACGCGCTGTTTTTGCGCGCTTTCTCGTCTATGAGATCCGATTCCCGGTAAACCATCGATTCTCTGCCTGAAAAAACCCATTTCACATAGTCTATTTCGCTGTATACATTTTCGTACAAAGATATGAACGCCTCCTCGAAATCCTTGGCGTATCGGCTGAATACGACGGCGTCCACAAGGCCCGGAATGCGCTTGCCTTGGGGTTTTCCAAGCTCAAAATCCGAAAAATCAAAGTGTATCAGGCCGGACAGACCGCGAAGGAAAACCTCGCGCATGGCCGTCATGCCTTTCACCCTGTATATCGCGTCCGTGAGCCCATTCAGCCGTTCCCATTCCGACTGTGTCAACATATCATCAACCTCTCCGCCAAGAACCAAGCGCAGCGCGGATTCGCGGATGGCCGGTAAAGCGCGGCGCGGTGTTTGCGTATTGGCCGCGCGTCTGCGGCAGCCGCTCTTTCTATCAAAGCATAACACGAAAGTAGTATGAAATCCAGCGAAAGTTACAACGAAAGAATGTTCTCTGAAAATTCACAAAATGCTATGATATACGGGAAAGGAGAAGGCCGTCGGGGCCCGGGTGACGATTATGTTGGATTTGACGCCATGGGGGGAACTGAGCGCCTCGGATATATCCGAGGCCAAGATATGCGTGATGGGGGTACCCTTTGACGGAGGCGTGAGCTGCGGCAAGGGTGCGGCGGAGGCGCCCGCGCGCATACGCTCGTTGTCGCGATATCTGCCTCCGTATACGGAGGAAATGCTTCGCATAGACGGGAGGCTTTACGACGCGGGAGATATCCCGCTGGATCTGAACTGGGAAAGGTACTACGGCAATGTGGAGGAACGCGCGTTTGAGCTGCTGTCGTCGGGCAGGTTCTGCCTGTTTCTGGGCGGGGATCATTCCGTGACGATACCGCTGCAAAGGGCATGGTTGCGGGCGGCCCGCGCGCGCGGCGAGAAAACGGGAGTCATACATTTCGAATCGCACGCGGACATGTGCGAAGAATACGACGGCAGCAAGTGGTCACACGCGTGCACGGAACGGCGCGCAATCGACGAGGGACTGTCCCCCGACGACATCGCGTTTGTCGGGCTGCGCTCTTATGAGGCGGACGAGGTGAACTGGTTTCTGGAACACCCCAACGTTATGATCAAACGGGCCCGCGACATATTTCGTGAGGGCTGCGTGGCGGCGGCGGAACAGCTTGTCGGGAAATTCGCGGATTACGGCTCCGTCTATCTCAGCCTGGACATAGATGTGTTGGATCCCGCGTTCGCGCCCGGCACGGGCACGCCGGAGGCCGGCGGACTCAGCAGCCGCGAGCTTATGGAGATGCTGAAGCTATTGCTGCCGGGCATACCGATAAAGGCCATGGATATAGTGGAGGTCTCTCCGCCGCTCGACACGGCGAACGGCATTACCGCATGGGCCGCGTTAAAGCTGATATACGAGGCTCTGTATTATTCGAAATGAGGTGATAAAACATTGGGTGAACTGCTGCTGCACAACGCGAAGGTCTACACATCGGATCCGCAAAACCCGCGATGCGAGGCCATCGCCGTCAAGGACGGCGTTATCACCGCGATCGGCGGCGAGGAACTCCGTCTGAACGCCGGCCCCGACGCGGAAGTGATGGACGCCAAAGGCCGGCTTGTGCTTCCGGGATTTATCGATTCACACTGTCACCCGTCGCTGACCGTCTACCGTGCGGCCCTGGATCTGTCTTCCTGCGGCACGATCGTCGAATATCAGTCGGCGATAAGGCGCTACGCGCGGGAGCACCCGGAATTGCCCGTCATCAAGGGCGCCGGCTGGTTTTATACGGACTTCGGCGGCGAAGCGCCGCATAGAAGCCTGATAGACGCGGCGGTGCACGACAGACCGGTCATGATATATTCCGGTGATTTCCATTCGTTATGGGTGAATTCAAAGGCGTTGGAGGCCGCCGGCCTCGACGATTCCGTCGAGAATCCCGAGGGCGGCGTGATAGCGCGGGATGAAAACGGCCGGTTGACCGGATATTTCAACGAAACCCCGGCGGTAAAGGTCATTGAGAACCGTCTTTCCGCCTTCGGCCCCGAGGATTACAAAGAAGGAATCAAGAAGTTTTTCAGGGACGCGAACAGCGTCGGTATAACGGCGGTGCACGACGCCGGCGTTCTCTTCGAGGAGGGATGGGGCGGCTACGGCCTCATGCGCGAGGACGAGTACAGCCTCGGCGTGTTCCTTTCGAATGTGATAGAGCCGCGCGCCGCAGACGCGCTGCGGGAGGCCGTGGCGCTGACCGTCAAGCGCAAAGCCGCGTTTGAAAACGCCTTTGTCCGCTTGAATACGGTGAAGCTGTTTATGGACGGCGTACCCGAGGCCAACACCGCCGTGCTGGAGGAGGACTATCTGAACGAACCAGGAAACGCCGGCAAGCCGCAATGGAATCTCGACGCCTTTGACGAGGCCTGCCGTTTGGCGGATGCGGCGGGTTGGCAGTTGCACGTGCACTGTATAGGCGATAGGGCCCTGCGCTATACGCTTGACGCCTTTCAGAAAGCGGAGAAGGCCAACGGCAAACGCGATTCACGGCATATCGCGGCACATCTCCAGCTCGTGAACGAGAGCGACATACCGCGTATGCGAGAGCTCGGCGTTACCGCCATGCCCACCGCGTTCTGGTTTGAAAAGAGCGCCATGTATTACGAGGTGGAATTAAACAATCTCGGCAAGGAACGCGCCGACAGGGAGTATCCCATGAAGAGCCTGTTCGACGCGGGCGTACTGACGGCCTGCGGCAGCGATTCTCCGGTCAGCATAACGACGCCGGTTCTGGATGTCGATTTCGCGCCGCTTCAGGCGATACAGCAGGGCGTATTGCGCGCCAACCCGCTGTCCGATCCCCACGACATGAAGAACGTGTCGAACCCGGGAGAAAGGGTAAACCTCGAGCGGATGATCGCCGCCTACACCATAAACGGCGCGCGGGCGAATTTCGCGGAAGACAGAATGGGCTCGATCACGCCGGGAAAGGAGGCCAATTTCATCATTCTCGATCAAAACATATTTGAAATACCGCCTGCGCTGATATACAAGACACGGGTGTTGGCAACGTATTTCAGAGGCAAGCCCGTATGGGGCGGCGCCGGCACGCTTTAACCGAAAGGAGGGGCGGCGCCGGCGGCGCCGCGAAATCAGATGGATTACGGAATTGTGAGCCTCATACCTATACTGTTCGTTTGCGTCGTCGCCGTGCTGACGAAACGCGTACTCGAACCGCTGCTGCTCGGCGGCTTCCTCGGTTTCGTGATAGCGGCGAAGCAGAGCTTCCTATACGAGTGGCTGAACGCACTCTACGCGGTTCTCGCCAATCCCGACGTGCAGTTCATACTCTTGATTCCCGTGCTTTTCGGCATATTCACCGTGCTTTTGCAGCAATCGGGAAGCGCCGGCCGTTTCGTGGTGTTTGCGGAGCGTTACGCCAAATCGTCAAAGAGCAGTCTTATCGCCACATGGATATTCGGTGTAATCATATTTATCGACGACTATCTCAACACGATGATAGTCGGCCCGGCGATGCGGAAGCTCACCGACAGCCACGGCGTGCCGAGAGAGATGCTGGGTTACGTGCTGAAAGGTACGTCCTCGCCTCTGGCTGTGCTGACGCCTTTTTCAACATGGGCGGTCTTTCTGTCCGGCCTGCTGACGGCCAACGGCGTGACGGAAGAGGGTCTTGACCGCAGTTTGGCTTACCTCGGCGCCATACCCTATGTTCTGTACGGCATGGTCGCCTTGGCGCTCGTGCCGCTGGTGATACTGCGGATCGTGCCGAGATTGGGCCGGCTGAAAGCGGCCTGGGACAGGGCGGAAAGCGGCGGAGGGTTGTTCCCCGCAGGCGATCCGTTACCCGAGGATCTTGCCGAGGAGGAAGCGTTCAGTCCCAAAACGCGGCTTTTTGATTTTCTCGTACCCGTGATGGTTTT